>JANODS010001586.1:0-4779 GCA_031412835.1 Acidobacteriota bacterium
CATCTCGACACGAAGAACGCCTGCGCCGGTTGCCACCAAGGCATCGAGCAAAGCGAGGCCATCGCCGCCCTGTCAACGCACTTTCCGCACATGGCCGATTGCCTTACCTGCCACAACAAAATCGATCCGCCGTTTTCCTGCGAGCAGTGCCACACTACGCCGGCCAAGCTGCAACCCGCGTCGCATAGCCCCGGGTTCATTGATCGCCACAACCGGTTCAAAAACCAGCTGGAACGCGAGACGTGCACCGTGTGCCACGGCCGCGAGTTCCGCTGCCTCGGCTGCCACTAGCTGAAAGTTGCCCCTTTCGTTTGGTGTAACCATTTTGTAACATAGGTAAACCATGCTTCGTCTCCTTCTCGCCCTGGCCGTTCTGGCTGTGTCTCTGCTTGCCCAGAGCTTCACCGCCACCGTTACTGGCACGATTCAAGATTCTTCCGGCGCTGTCGTCCCCGGTGCCACGGTCAGGGCCACCAACACCGGCACGAACTTAACCCAGACCATCCCCTCCGGCACCGACGGCATCTATCGCTTCGCCGCCCTGCCTCCGGGCACCTACCGACTCGAGGTGGCCGCCGCCGGCTTTAAGAAATCGATCCAGGACGGCATCACGCTGCAGGTGCAGCAGTCGGCGGCCGTTAACTTCCAACTCACCGTCGGCGAACTTGCCGAGTCCGTTATGGTTTCCGCCGACGCGATTCAGTTGGAGACGACGTCGAGTTCCATCGGCAAGGTGGTCGACAATCGACGCATCGTGAACCTGCCGCTGAACACGCGGAACGCTTATTCGCTCATCTTTCTGACGCCCGGCGTCGCGGGTACCATCGGCAACAGCTACGGCGAAATGCGCTACTCCGTTAATGGTGCCCGCGCCCGCATGATGGATACGCTGATCGACGGCGTGACCGCTTCGCACTCCACCGTCAACGGCCTCAGCGGCGGCATCTCCGTCTTCCCGTCGGTCGACGCGATTGAAGAGTTCAAGGTGATGGGTTCGAACTACGCCGCCGAGTTTGGCCGGTCCATGGGCTCGGTCCTGAACGTGATTTTCAAGTCAGGCGGCAATCGCTTCCACGGCAGCGTCTACGAATTTCTCCGCAACTCGGTCCTCGACTCGAACAACTTCTTCGACAATTCCCGCGGCCGACCGCTGGCAAGCTTCAAGCGGTCGCAATTCGGCTACGTTCTTCAGGGGCCGATCAAGAAGGACAAAACGTTCTTCATGGTCTCCTTCGAAGGCCTCCGCGCCCGCAACTTCGCGAATAGAACTTTCTCTGTCCCCACCGCTCTCGAACGCCAGGGCGACTTCTCCCAGACCTTCAACCGGGTCAACGGCCAAGCCGCGCAGATCAACGTCTTCGACCCCTTCACGACGCGCGCGAATCCGGCCGGCGGCTTCATTCGCGACGCCTTCCCCGGCAACCGGATCCCGTCGCTTCGCTTCGACCCGGTCGCATTAAACGTGATGAAGTACTACCCCGCCGCCAACACCGTCGGCGATGCGATCACGAACCAGAACAACTACGCACTCTCCGGTTCCGGCCAGAACAACATCACGCAACATGACTACCGCGTCGACCAGAACATCTCCGCCACACAACGGTTCTTCGCCCGGTATTCAACGCGGCTGAATGAATCCGTGCCCATCACCTCGTTCCCGAAAGAGCTCACCATCGCCGAAGGCCGCATCGTCGAAGAAGACCACGTCCACGGCATGGTCGCCGACTACACGAACACCTTGAGCCCGACTTCGATCCTGAACGTACGCCTCGGCTTCGCGCGCACACTCTACAATTTTTTCAACCAAAGCCTGGGCTTCAAGCCTTCTTCACTCGGGCTGCCGGCGAGCTACGATCAGGCCCCTGACTTCCAACTCTTCCCCGGCTTTGCGGCGTCTAACTACGTCGGCATCGGCGGCGGCGATAATCGTCGCAACGCTTTCATGAGCTACACGGCGCTTTCCAACTGGACCAAAATCCGCGATCGGCACACCTACAAAGTCGGCTTTGAAGGTCGCATGTTGCGCGTGAATACCAACGAAGCCCGCAGCGCCGGCGACTTCAATTTCGGCGCCGGATTCACCCAGGGCCCGAACCCGAATCAAGCCTCCGCCGTCGCCGGCAACTCTATCGCCTCGCTGCTCCTCGGCACGGGGTCCGGCGGTTCGCTGATTCAGAACTTCAAGAACGTCGCCACCCAAAGCTTCTATTTCGCGGGCTATTGTCATGACGATTGGCGCATGACCAACAATCTCACGCTGAACATCGGCGGTCGCTGGGATATTGACACCCCCCGCACCGAGCGCTTCAATCGCACGAATTACTTCGACCCGAACGTCGCCTCGCCGTTGGCCAATGTGATCCCAAACCTAAAAGGCGGACTCGTCTTCGTCGGCGTCAACGGCCAGGGTCGGCAGCAGTTCCCTTACGACAACAACAACCTCGCGCCGCGGCTCGGCTTGGCGTATCAGCTCAACGGCAAGACCGTCGTACGCGCCGGGTTCGGTCATCTCTACGGTGCCAGCTTCGTCGCCGCTGCCGGAACCATCGGCACCCAAGGCTTCCGCAGCGACTATAGCTGGGTCACCTCGCTCGACGGCATCACCCCGAACAACCTACTCCGCAATCCCTATCCGCAGGGTTTCGCGGGCGCCCCCGGTGCCGCGGCCGGCGCGCTCACGCAGGTCGGCAACACGATCGAAGCGGTCACCCGCGACATGTTGACCAACTGGACCCGCCAATGGAACGCGAACGTCCAGCGCCAACTGCCCTTCCAGACGATGCTCGAAGTCGCCTATGTCGGCACTCGCGGCTTTCATCTGTTCCGGAACACCGAAGGCGGACTCAATCTAAATCAACTGCCCAAGGAAGCGCTCGCCCTCGGCTCGCAGTTGAACCAACTCGTCGACAACCCTTTCTTCGGTAAGGGCGGCACCGGCATCATCGGAGCCGCTCGGGTCAGCCGCGCGCAACTGCTGCGGCCCTACCCCCAATTCGGCACGGTTACGCCGGTCTACTCGAGTGGTGCCAGCAGCTTTTACCACTCGCTCCAGGTTACCCTCAGCAAGCGGTTTTCGAAGGGTCTGACGTTCGAAGGTTCCTACACCTGGGCGAAGAATCTCGACGACGGCGAGAGCCATCAGGACAGCTACAATCTGCGCGATGATCGGGCGGTCTCCAGCATCGACATCGCCCACCGCTTCGTCATGAGCTATATCTACGAACTGCCCTTCGGCCGCGGCAGGGCCTTCGGTTCGTCGATGCCGAAGTGGCTCGATCTGGCGGCCGGCCAGTGGCAGATCAACGGCATCACCACTTACCAGGGCGGCAACCCGTTAGGCATTTCCGCCTCCAACACGGCCGGAATTTTCAACTCGCTCCAACGTGCGAATTCCAACGGCCGTAGCGCCGCCCTCGATACGCCGATCCGCGAACGCCTGAACCGTGCTTTCGACACGAGCACGTTCAGCCAACCCTTGGCCTTCACGTTTGGCAACGTCTCGCCGCGCACATCGAACCTGCGCAACGACATGCTTCGCAACCACGATCTGTCGCTGTTCAAGGATTTCCGCATCGTGGAACGGGTCCGCCTGCAGTTCCGCGCCGAGGCGTTGAACGCGTTCAACACGGTCCGTTTCAGCGGCCCGAACACGAGCGTTACCTCCGCTGCCTTCGGGGTCATCAACGCGCAAGCCAACTCTCCGCGGCAGGTTCAGATGGGTTTGAAAGTGCTTTGGTAACTCCACCCGATTTCTGATAAGATCCCCGTCACTATGAAGCGCCGCGATTTCTTCGAACGCTCGCTCCTCGCCGGAGCCGTGCCCGCCCTCCAAGCCGCTCAACCCGGGGGCAAGCCGACACTCAAGATCACCGATATCAAAACGATTCTCGTCGGCACCGGAGGGCGAAACACCTGCTTCGTCAAAGTCGAAACCGACCAGGGGCTCTCCGGCATCGGCGAAGCCTACTCCTGCGGCCCTGACGAAGCGACCGCCGCCGTCGTCACCGACTTCAGAAGTTGGCTCATCGGCCAGGACCCGCGCAACATCGAACACCTCTACAACATGATGATGAACTTCACCCGCTTCCCGGGCGGACTCGTCGTCAACGCAGCCATCTCCGGCATTGAACATGCCCTCTGGGACATCGCCGGCAAATCCGCCGGCCTGCCCGTGTATATGCTCCTCGGCGGCAAGGTCCGCGAGAAAATTCGCGTCTACCAATCGGTCGGCGGCGATACGCCCGAGGCCCTCGCGGCTAACGCCAAACGCCTCGTCGCCAAGTACGGCTATACGTGCCTGAAGATGCGGCCCCAGCCGCCGAAAGACAATCAACTCTCCTACAACAAGGTCACCCTCGGTGCCGCCGAACGCGTTCGCGCCGTCCGCGAAGCCGTCGGCCCGGATGTCGATATCGGCTGCGATATCCACGCCCGCTTCCTCGAAGTCAGCCGCGCCGTGCGCCTCGCCAAAGCCATCGAACCCTATCACCCCGCTTGGCTCGAAGAGCCGATTCGTCCCGAGAACGAGGACGCCATGGCCAAGCTCGCCGACCACGTCGAAATCCCCCTCGCCAGCGGCGAGTGCAACTATACGCGCCACGAGTTCCGCAAGATTCTCGCCAACCAGTCGCTCGATATCATTCAACCCGATATCTGCGTCTGCGGCGGAATCTGGGAGATGCGCAAAATCGCCGCGATGGCCGAGGCCCACTACGTCATGGTCGCCCCCCACAACCCCATGGGGCCGCTCGCCACGGGGGATCTGGCGGGCCTCGATGT
>JANODS010001587.1:0-5505 GCA_031412835.1 Acidobacteriota bacterium
ATCTACAGCGTCATCAGCCCCGAATCCTGCGCCGCCATCATCTGGCGTGACGCCGGCAAAGCAGAACTCGCCGCCGCCGCCCTCCGCCTCACCTCCCGCGACCTCCTCGATCTCCAGCTCATCGACGCCATCATCCCCGAACCACCCGGAGGTGCCCACGAAGACTGGGACGCATCCGCCCAGTTCCTCGCCACCACCCTCCGCTCCTCCCTCGCCGAACTGAAGACAATGAGCCCCGCCGAACTCATCGATCACCGCTACGATAAGTTTCGTCGCATGGCCAATTTTTTTGAGGAATAGTGAAAAATCGCACCGGCCTCATCATCGCGGGTGTTGCCATCGCCGTCATCGGGCTAATGGTCTATTCCTCGCTGGATCTCGCGGGCTTCCGGGTCGAAGTCTGTAAGGAGTTTCAAGGCCGCACCGCCTGTCGTACCGCCTCCGGCTCCACGCGCGAGGCTGCGCAACGCACCGCATCCGACAACGCCTGCGCCCTCATCAGCTCTGGCATGACCGATTCCATCGCCTGCCAAGGCTCTAACGCCGTCTCCGTTAAGTGGCTGAAAGGCAACTAACAACACCCAGTTACATTCGAGCTCGTCAGGACGTCTCAACTTAGGATTTGTTGAACTTTTTGCCTTGCTCCTCCGTCTGATTCTCTCAGGAGCCTTTTACACGTGAAAAAATGGAAGATTGTCGTCGGTATCGGTGTGGTCTTGGCCATCGCCGGCGGTGTCTACGCAAGTCTGCAGTGGAGCAAAAAAGGAATTGTCACCGTGCAAACGGGCAAGTCCTTCCGTCAGGATCTAACCTCGGTCGTCACCGCCTCCGGTGAAGTGAAGCCCCGCAACTACATCAACATCGGCAGCAACGCCCAAGGCCCGTCCCGCATCACCGACATCATGGTCAAAGAAGGCGACCGCGTCCGCAAGGGCCAGGGTCTCGCCAAGCTCGAAAGCGTCCAGCCAGAAGCCGACGTCGCCGCCCAGCGCGCCACCGTCACCTCCACCCAAGCCGAATCCACCGCCGCTGAAGCCAGCCTCAAGGCCCAGGACAGCAACCTCCGCACCCTCGAAGCCTCCATCGAACGCAACCGCGCCGATCTCAATCGCTCCAAACTCGACTTCGACCGCTCCGAGCGACTCCTTAAAGAAGGCCTCGTTTCTAAGCAGGATTTTGACTCCCGCCGCGCCGCCGTCCAGTCCGCCGAAGCCACCGTCCGCGAATCCGAAGCCCGCCTCGCCCAAGCCCGCGCGCAAATCGAACAGTTCCGCGCCAGCCTCTCCGCCGCCCAACGTCGCATCACCGTCTCGGAAGCCAATCTCCGCCGCGCCTCCGACGTCCTCAGCCGCACTCAGTCGGTCTCCCCTATCGACGGCGTCGTCACCAACCTCCCCGTCCGCGTCGGCGAAACCGTCGTCCCCGGCATCCAAAACTCCTCGGCCTCGCTCATCATGACCATCGCCGACATGTCCATCATCACCGCCGAAGTGAAAGTGGACGAAACCGACATCGTCAACGTCAAGCTCGATCAAATCGCCGATGTCACCGTCGACGCCATGCCCGGCCGTTCCTTCAAAGGGCACGTCATCGAAATCGGCAACACCGCCATCCTCCGCTCCACTGGCCTCGCCGCCTCCCAGTCGGCCATCTCCAGCCAGGAAGCCAAGGATTTTAAGGTCGTCATCGCCCTCGACAATCCCCCCGATGAAATGCGCCCCGGCCTCAGCTGCACCGCCAAAATCGTCACCGCCACTCGCCAGAAGTCCGTCACCATCCCCATCCAAGCCCTCACCGTTCGCCAAACCGGCGACCTTGTCCCGCTCAAGGAAGGCGAAAAGGCTCCTGAACTCCCCATGGACCCCGCCTCCGTCAAGGCCCGCAAAGTCGAAGTCCAAGGCGTCTTCGTCATCCAAGGCGAAAAGGCCGTCTTCAAGAAGGTGGAAACCGGAATCACCGGCGTCACCGATATCGAAGTCACCTCCGGTCTCAACGAAGGCGAAGAGATCATCACCGGTAGCTATAAAATTATTCGCACCCTGCGAAACGATGCCAAAATCAAGGTAGACAATAAGTCGCCGGTCAAGGCAGAATCATAAAGGAAGTTTCATAAAATACCCATGGCACAAGCAGTGGATTCAGCGGCCCAAGCGCGCGGAGAACAGCTCCGCCGCGACGGCGTTATCATTCGGACCTATGACCTCTGGAAAACCTACCAGATGGGCGACCAGACCATCAACGCCGTCTCCGGGGTCGATGTCGAAATCCGCCGCGGCGAGTACGTCGCCATCATGGGACCCTCCGGTTCCGGCAAGTCCACCCTCATGAATCTCATCGGCTGCCTCGATACCCCCAGCACCGGCGACTACTTCATCAACGGCTCCCTCGTCAGTTCCATGAACGACGACCAGCTAGCCCATATCCGGAACAAAGAGGTCGGTTTCGTCTTCCAAACCTTCAACCTCCTCGCCCGCGCCACGGCGCTCCATAACGTCGAACTCCCCCTCATCTACGCCGGCATCCCCCCTGCCCAACGCATTGAACGCGCCAAACTCGCCCTCCGCCAGGTCGACCTCGAGAAGCGCATGTTCCACAAGCCCAACGAGCTCTCCGGCGGCCAACGCCAACGCGTCGCCATCGCCCGGGCCCTCGTCACCAACCCTTCAATCCTCCTAGCCGACGAACCCACCGGCGCGCTCGACTCCGCCACCGGCGTCGAAATCATGGCCCTCTTCGAACGCCTCTACCAACAAGGCAACACCATCGTCCTCGTCACCCACGAACACGATATCGCCATGCACGCCCATCGCATCATCTTCCTCCGCGATGGTAAAGTCGAACGCGATGAGCCGGTCAAGCACTAACACGCGTGTCGAAGAACTCCGCCGCCGCCAAGCCGCCGCTCTAGCCGGCGGCGGCCCCCAGCGCCAAGCCCGCCAGCACGCCGACGGAAAGCTCTCCGCCCGCGAACGCGTCCATCTCCTCCTCGACGAAGGGTCGTTTGAAGAACTCGACCAACTCGTCCGCCACCACTGCCGCGACTTCGGAATGGACGAACAAGTCATCGACGGCGACGGCTTCGTCACCGGCTACGGCCTCGTCCACGGTCGCCTTACCTACGTCTTCGCCCAGGATTTCACCGTCTTCGGCGGCTCGCTCTCCGCCGCCAACGCCCAAAAAATCTGCAAGGTCATGGACCTCGCCCTCAAGAACGGCGCGCCCATCATCGGCCTCAACGACTCCGGCGGCGCCCGCATCCAGGAAGGCGTCCTCTCCCTCGCCGGCTACGCCGACATCTTCCTCCGCAACACCATCGCCTCCGGCGTCATCCCCCAAATCTCCGCCATCATGGGGCCCTGCGCCGGCGGCGCCGTCTACTCCCCCGCGCTCACTGACTTCGTCTTCATGGTCGACCACACGAGCCACATGTTCGTCACTGGCCCCGATGTCATCAAAACCGTCACCCATGAAGACGTCTCGAAGGAAGATCTCGGCGGAGCCCAAACCCACAACGCCCGCTCCGGAGTCGCCCACTTCCTCGCGTCCTCTGACCAGGACTGCCTCGCCCACATCCGCGAGCTCCTCCGCTATCTCCCCCAAAACAACGCCGAGGATCCGCCTCAGCTCCCCTCCGACGATCCCATTGACCGCGCCGCCCCCGAGCTCGATGCGCTCGTCCCCGAAGCCTCCAACGTCCCTTACGACATCAAAGAGGTCCTCCGCCTCACTGTCGACCACGGCGACTTCCTCGAAGTCCATGAACACTTCGCCCCCAATATCGTCACCGCCTTCGCCCGCCTCGACGGCCGTTCCGTCGGCATCGTCGCCAACCAACCCGCCGTCCTCGCCGGCTGCCTCGACATCAATTCATCGCTGAAAGCCGCCCGCTTCGTCCGCTTCTGCGACGCCTTCAACATCCCCATCATCACGTTCGAGGACGTGCCCGGCTTCCTCCCCGGCACCGAGCAAGAGTGGGGCGGCATCATCAAACATGGAGCCAAACTCCTCTACGCCTACGCCGAAGCCACGGTGCCCAAAATCACGGTAATCACCCGCAAAGCCTACGGCGGAGCCTACTGCGTCATGGGCTCCAAGCATCTCCGCACGGACCTTAACTACGCCTGGCCGTCTGCTGAGATCGCCGTCATGGGAGCCGAAGGGGCCGTCAACATCCTCTTCCGTCGCGACGAAGCCACTACTCGCCAAGCCAAAATCGACGACTACAACCAGCGTTTTGCCACGCCCTTTGTAGCCGCCGAAAACGGCTTTATCGATGCGGTCATCGAGCCCCGCCAGACCCGCCTAAAGCTGATCCGAGGCCTCCGAATGTTAGAGAACAAGAAGGATACCCTGCCCCGCAAGAAGCACGGCAACATCCCGCTTTAGGCCAAGGTAGCGGTCAACTCAATCGGCACAGCTTTCAGAGCCTTCGAGATCGGACAATTTTCTTTCGCCTGTTTCGCCAACTCCTGAAACTGGTCATTGGTGATGCCCGGAATCTCCGCTTCCATGGTCAGTTGGATGTGGGTAATATCGAACCCCCCTCCGACCTGTTCGAGTTTCACCGCAGCGGTCGTATGGATCCGCGTCGCGGTGAAGTTAGCCATTCCCAGGAATAGCGAGAAGGCCATGGAGAAGCATCCCGCGTGGGACGCCGCCATAAGCTCTTCTGGATTGGTAGCCGCCCCGCCCTCAAAGCGAGACGAGAAATTATAGGGTCCTTCGTAGGCCCCACTCCCAAACTTAATCTTCCCCGCGCCGTCCTTAAGTCCGCCGCGCCATTCTGCTTCCGATCTTCTGGTGATCATGCCCTATTGTCGCCTGATTTTCAGCCGAAGCGAATGCTGCATAATTGCAGAAGGTCACTATGCACAATGCCTATCCAGCTAAGTTCATCCCCGACACCAACCAGACCTATCGCGTCTCCTTCCCCGACGTCCCCGAAGCCAAAACCTTCGTCGAAGACAAATCTACCGCCAATCCAATCGCAGCCGAGGCCCTAGTTGCCGCCTTATCCTTCTACGTCGAGGCGGGCAAACCCCTGCCGGTGCCCTCTCCCATCAAGCGAGGACAGACGAACGTCTATTTGTCCGCATCCACCGTCGCAAAACTTGCGCTCTACCAAGCCATGCGCGAGCAAGCGATTACCCAGTCCGAACTAGCCAAACGCCTCGGATGCCATCGCCAACAAGCCGCCCGCATCATCGACCCCGCCCACAATACAAAATTCGAAGTCCTCGAAGCCGCGCTCACCGCCGTCGGCAAGCGCGCTTCGCTCTCGATCCAAGACGCGGCCTAGTTCCAGCCCAACTGCTGGGTCAAAAACGCCAACTCATCCGCCAAATTCCCAATCCGCTTCCCAATCGGCAACCCCTGCGAATGCCCCCCCTCGGTATCATAATGCAGAATCACCGGCCGCCCCGACCCCGTCGCCTTCTGCAATCTTGCCGCCATCTTCCGCGCATGCAACGGATCCACCCGCGTATCCGCATCCCCCGTAATCAA
>JANODS010001588.1:0-2545 GCA_031412835.1 Acidobacteriota bacterium
GACGGCGAGAACATGCAGAGATCTGTCGAGGCGATCACGAACTTCGTCGTCCCGTCGTCCAGCGCCACCACGCGATGGTGGATAGGATCATTCACCCCGGCGCTGGACTGGCGATCCGCGTAGCCCAGCAGCCACTTCGGCGTCGCCGGCGTGATGTCGACTTTGACGACCGCGGCGCGGAAATCAGCCGCCGCCGACAGCGGAAGCAGCAATAGGATCAGGATGTTCAGGCGCATGTTGGATAAAAATAAGGGCCGTCATATGGCCCGTAACGTTGAGGATAGTTTTGGCGAAATCCGGAATCACATCGACGGCCAGCAGCAGTCCGATGCCGTCAATCGGAAGCCCCAGCGATTGAAACACCGGGACCATAACCACGAAGCTGCCATTCGGAACGCCCGGCGTCGCGAAGCTCATCAAAGTAACGACCACCGCGAGCGTCAGCAAGTCCACCGGCGACAACACAATGCTATTCCACTGCGCCGTGAACAGGGTGGCCACGATCTGTGCCACCGGTGCCGAGGGGCGCAAAATCGACACCGTTAGCGGAAGAATGAGCCCCGCCGTTGCCCGCGCGTAGCCTAGCTGCCGCTCGGCCGCGTCCACCATCAGCGGCAGCGCGGCCAAAGACGAAAGCGTTGGCCCCGCCACCGTCTGCGCCGGGGCCAACGCGGTCGCGAACCGCCGCAGCGGCACGCCGCCTGCGAACACGACCACCGCGTACACCGCAACCGTCGTCACCGCCACGATCCCCGTCAGCATCGCCACATAGAACGCCAGCGCCCCCAAAGCGGACAAGCCTTGCCTTGCCGCCATCGCCAGGCTCACCGCGAACACGCCCACCGGTGCCACCCAAAGCACCCATTGCAAAATCACCATCATCACGTCCGCCAACGATTGAAACAGCTGCACGACCGGCTGCCGACGCGCGGCCGGCAACCGCAGCAGCGCAAACGCCACCAGCAGCGTGAACACGATCAACGGCAACATCGACCCGTCCGCCGCCGCCTTGATCGGGTTGGCCGGAACCAGGCTCGTCAGCCATTGCGAGAACGGTGGCGGCGCGGCCAACGCGGGCCCCGCGGTACGTAGGGGCACAAGCGTAGGCGGCCACCAATGAAGCAAGGCCACGGCCAGCGTCATCGTAAAGCTCACGATGCCAACGATCAGCAGCAAAAACACCCTCCCGATCCGCCCCCCCACCCGCTGCAGCATCGTCGCGTCAGCCACCGACGCAACGCTCGAAACCAGTAACGCCACCACCAGCGGAATCACCGTCATCCGAATTCCATTCAGCCACAGCGTCCCCACGACATCGGCAATCCCGGTCACCCCTGGCACAGACTCCGGTCGCGCGAAGGCGAGCCCGAAGCCGCAGGCCAGTCCGAAAACCAGAGCCACGAAAATGCGTACGGTCAGCGACATGAAGGACGAGTCACCAGTATAAGCAACCGCGCTTGATATAGACTTGTGGGTTCTATGCCCAAGGAAAGTTCTCGTCGCGAATTCTTGAAACGCTCTGCGAAGGGGGCTGCCGTCGGCGGCGCTACCGCCGTCACCGTTCCCACCGCCGTCGCTGAAAATTCCCCGGCTGCTCTCAAGACCGCCAACACCACCAAGACGAACTCCATCTGCCCTTATTGCGCGGTCGGCTGCAGCGTCGTCGTCCATACCATTGGCGACAAATCCCGCAACGTCAAACCGGCCATCGTCCACATCGAAGGCGATCCCGATAGTCCCATCAACCGCGGCACGCTCTGCTCCAAAGGCGCGTCGCTCGAAGAGTTCGTCCAAAGCGATCGCCGGTTGACGACCGTCCAACATCGCGCCGCCGGCAGCCACGAATGGAAGCGGATCAGTTGGGCTGAAGCCGTCCCGAAAATGGCCCGGCTCATCAAAACCTCCCGCGATAAAGGCTTCGAAACCGAAGACGCCAAAGGCCGTACCGTCAACCGCCTGAAGAACATCGCCATGATCGGCGGCTGCACCGACACCAACGAAATCAACTACCTGCTCAGCAAGTTCCGCTTCGGCCTCGGCATGGTCGCCTACGAGAATCAAAGCCGGCTTTGACACGGCCCCACGGTGGCCAGTTTGGCCGCCACCTTCGGACGAGGCGCAATGACCAACGGCTGGACCGACGTCGCCAACGCCGACGTCGTCCTCGTCATGGGCGGGAACCCCGCCGAAAATCATCCCGTCGGCTTCCGCTTCGTCATGGAAGCCAAGCGACTCCGCAAAGCCAAAATCGTCTGCATCGATCCCCGCTTCACCCGTACCGCCGCCGTCAGCGATCTCTACGTCCCCATCCGCTCCGGCACTGACATCGCCTTCCTCGGCGGGCTCATCCACTACGCCCTTTCGAACAACAAGTATCAACGCAAATACGTCGAACTAAATACGAACGCCAGCTTCCTCATCGCCGAAGGCTTCGGCTTTTCCGAAGGCCACTTCTCCGGCTGGAAAGACGGCAAATACGACAAGACCACCTGGCAGTACGAACTCGACGGCCAGGGCTACGCCAAGGTCGACCCCACCCTCGAAC
>JANODS010001589.1:0-1624 GCA_031412835.1 Acidobacteriota bacterium
GCCAACCGGTACCGTTTCGATTCGCTCTCCTGTTCCACGTACCCGGCTGCGCACAGCGTGGCGGTCACCCGATGCGCCGTCGCCGGAGCCAAGTCCAGTTCTCCTGCGATCGCCGAAAGGCTCAGCTCATACGGCGGTTGCGCGAGAAGATCCATCACCTGGAACGCCCGCAAAGTCGACGACATCGTCTCCACTCTAGCCATCGCCCTTCAGTGTAAACGATTCCGCATCGCGGAACCCGCCAACTACACCGCGATCTGAGGTTCTGCTAGGTCGCTTCGCTTCGGGATGCGCTCAATCGCCGGACCAGACAACTCGCGCGCCAAGTCCAACTCGTAGGCGCTCTGCAAATTCATCCAGAAATTTGCCGACACTCCAAAATACTGGCCCAACCGCAGGGCCGTATCCGCGGTGACATTCCGCTTTCCGGCAAGGATCTGATGGAGCCGGTTGGGCGGAACCTCAAGAACATCTGCCAGTCGCTTTGCCGATAGTCCGGTCTCTTCTAACTCGTCTGCCAGGATTTCTCCCGGGTGGATGGGTGTACGTGCCAAATTATTCTCCTTCGATTCGGTTAGTGATAGTCAACGATTTCGACTTTCGACGGTCCGGGCTCGCCTTCCCGCCAAACAAAACAGATCCGCCACCGGTCATATCTAGATTGAGACCGGCAAGGTCGCTCAGAGAGACTGCGGCATCTAGAATTCGGAACCGCTTCTCAGCCTGCCGCCGGACCGCCTCTCACTGCTGAACTTGCTCTCCGGCAGCGCAACGCCCCGTGTCCCTGCCTCGCCAACCAGTAATCATCCATCGTCAGAATGGCGCTGTTTACGAGTGACGTCAAGCATTCATCTCACCCCCTCCACTCCTCCGCAATCGTCGCCAAAAACTCCCGCGCCCCCTCCACCTCCCGACCCGACAAATCCCGCGCCAACCCCCGCATCACCGGCCACCCGCCCATCTCTTCCCCGTACCGCCGCGCCACCCATACCGCCAGCGGAATCATCGCCCACCCAAAAGCCAAATTCACCAAAATAAAGCGATATCCAAACATCTCGTACGCATCCACCCCCAGGAATCCCTTCATCGCCACCACCACCCAAGGCACCCACCAAACCAACTGACCCGTCAGCAAACCCCACTTCACCGTCCGCACCCGCAGCACCCGCAACTCCTCCAATTGCCGCTGTATCCTCGCAATCGGCTGCTCATAGTCGATCCCCCGCCAAAGAACCAACTGCCGCACCGCCGACACCAGCATCGCGATCAACCACCCATCCAGCAATAGCGCCGGCACCAAATATCGCGGCTCATCCCAATGCGCCACCAAGAACTCCCCCGTCAAGGCAATCCCCACGAACTCGAGCGCCGCCCCAACCCCCACCATCCAAGCGAACCGCCGCAATGGCGATTGCACCCGGCTCATCTTTACCTCCCGCAGCAACTTCTGGTTCAGCCGAACGCTTGCCTCCAGCCGCCGATCCTGCTCCGCCCACTTCTCTCTCAACGCGTCAAGTTCCATAACTCTCCCTTCATCCTCTGCTTCATCCGACTGATTTTCGTCGCCACATTGGTCTCGGAAATCCCCAGCGTCCCCGCCATCTCCCCATAGCTGAACCCATCT
>JANODS010001590.1:0-1656 GCA_031412835.1 Acidobacteriota bacterium
CAATCTCCACCTGCACCTGCTCCGTCTCTCCGCCCCAGGAGTCCACTTCGTTGATGCCCCGCACACTCCGCAACTGCGGCTTAATCTGCCACTCCTGCAGCGTCTTCCGCTGCAGCGGCGTCAGCTTATCCGTCTCCACGGTGTACTGATACACCTCGCCGAACACCGTCGCCATCGGTCCCAACCCCGGCTCCAAACCCTGCGGCAGCCGCGTCCGAACCTCCTGCAGCCTCTCGTTGATGAACTGCCGCGCCACCAGCGTATTCACGTCGTCCTCGAACATCACCGTCACAATCGAAAGCCCAAACTTCGACACCGACCGCACCCCGCTATTCTTGGGAATCCCCAGCAAAGTCGTCTCAATCGGGTAGCTCACCATCTGCTCCACTTCCGCGGCCGCCATCCCCGGGCACTCTGTAATCACGCTGACCTGGTTGTTCGTCAGGTCCGGAAACGCCTCAATCGGAATCTCTCCCAAGCAATACAGTCCATAGGCGGTAATGGCCAACAGAAAGCCCAACACGAGCAGCCGATTCCGCATGGCAAAGTCGATCAGCGTGGCCACTCGTTACTCCTCCGCCAAGGACGATTTGAACATCTGCGACTTCAGCACGAACGCGCCCCGCGACACCACCTTGTTCCCCGCCACTAACCCTTCGAGCACCTCGACGTTCGCTCCCTGCACTCGTCCCGTTCTTACCGGTCGCACGACGTACTTCCCGTCTCCCAGGTCCACAAACACCACCGCTTGCCCGTTGAAATCCTGCAGCGCCGCTTGCGGCATCACGATCACGTCCGTCACGCCCCCTGCCCCAATCTCGGCCACCGCATACATCTCTGGCCGCAGCTTCTGCCCCGGGTTCGCCAAGGCAATCCGCACCGGCACCGTCCGTGTCTCCACGTCCAACTGATCGCCCAGCCGCACGATCTTTCCAGCAAACACCTCATCCGGATAGGCCTGCACCTTCACCTGCGCATTCATCCCCACCCGAACTTTCCCCAACTGGTCCTCCGGCAATGCGGCGATCATCCAAACGCTCGAAAGGTCGCTCACGACGTACACTCCATCCGCCGCCTTCACCACCGCCCCCACCGACGTCTCCCGCTTGATCACCGTCCCGCCGTTCCGCGTCTTGATCGGTACCGCCTCGTCCTCATGAGCCTCGGCCGGCACATCCAGAAACTCGACCAGATGCACTCTCGTCCGTTCCAGTTCAATCTGGGCATTCTTCACCGCCGCCTCCGCATCCCGCAGTTGCGACTCCGCCTGTTCGGCCTGCTCCAACGACGCCGCTTTTAACTCCAACAACCGCTTCATCCGGTCCCGCGTCCGCTCCGCGTAGCTCCGCTGCGACTGCATCTTCGCCAAGTCCGTCTTCGCCCGTTGATGCTCGCTCCGCGACTCGTGTACTTCATGGGAGTGCATCTGCCCCACCAACTGCCCCGCCGTCACCCGGTCGCCCACGTTGGCGAAAAGCTTCAGAATTCGCCCCTCCGTGAACGCATCCACGTGCCACGTCCGGTCTTCGTTCGCCGTCATCCGACCGTTCACTTGCAGTACCAACGGTTGGCTCCGGCTCTCCACCGCCACCGACACGATGTTCGCGCTCTTCACCATCGCCGGCTCCAACTTCACCTCGCCCGGCGTCTTCTTCT
>JANODS010001591.1:0-4443 GCA_031412835.1 Acidobacteriota bacterium
GAGGTGTCCGCCGACGAGCGACTGGGCTTGGGCGCAGAGAATGCTAGCTGCGATCAATCCGAAAGTGCGAATGCTGACGTATAGCATAGTGATCCTTGTCGTAGAATGAAGCGTAACACTAACAATACGATCCGTAGCACGATTTGGATGGGAGAAAAATGAAACTGGCGCGCTTTATGGTTGCCTTGCTTGCCCTGCCCTTGTTGGGGCATGATCTCTATCTGATGCCGCGGCAATTTCGACCGGTGCCGGGGTCTACGGTCACGATCGCCTTTCACAACGGCGACGACTTTCCAGACCCGGATCGGGCCCCAAAGCCGGAGAATTTGCTGGACGTTTCGCTCCATTCGACCACGGGCTCAACCCGGTTGCGAAACCTGCGGACGGAGGGGAAGGTCCTTCTGGCCGAAGCGACCGTAGAGGCGGGGAGTTCCTTGCTTTCGGTGCGAACGAAGCCGAATTTCATTGAATTGCAGCCGCTGAAGTTTGAAGAATATCTTCGGCACGAAGGGCTGGCGCACGTGCTTCGTTGGCGGGCGGAGCACCACGAATCGGATACCGCGGGACGGGAGCGATACAGCAAGTACGTCAAGAGCTTAGTGGTGGCTGGCGCACCCACGCGCTTCTATAGTCATCCGGTCGGATATCCGATTGAGATCATGCCGATGGCTGATCCGGCTGCTTTAAAGCCGGGGGCGGAATTGCCGATTCAAGTAATGTTTCGGGGCAAACCGGCGGCGGATTTGCAGATCGAAATGGCTTGGCTACCGCCGAACGGGAAGGCGACGCGGCAGGCGGCGGGTCGGACGGATCGGGAGGGACGGCTGCGGATTCCGATCGGTTCGCCGGGTATCTGGAAGCTCCATACTGTGTTGATGGAGCGTTGCGCAGAGCCTGCGGAGGCGGACTGGGAGAGCTTTTGGTCGAGTTTCACTTTCGAGGTGCAATAGCTATGGCTTCGCGACGCCGTCTTTTGGGTTTGGCGCTGGTTCCGGTTGTCCTGTCCGCCCACGATGACGAGGGTGATCCCGGGCTCAATCGCGTCTTAGCGATCAGCGGTTCAAGCGGACCCTTCGCCGTGGCTGGCTATCGGATGGGCCAAGCGGCGATGAAGCAACTAGGCTTGGGTCGGGCCAGTGCGGACTGCGAGGTGATTCACCACGCGCCAACTGACCCGGCGCTTTCCAGTGTTGTCGACGGGCTGCAGGCAGCAACCGGAGCCAGCCTCGGCAAACGAAATTTGTCATTAGTGAATGCGCCCGGCAACGAGTCGTACAGCATTGTGCGGAATCGAAAAACGAACCGGCAGGTTCGGTTGACTCTAACCCCCGGCTTTTTGAAAGCACATCGCGGAGCCGAGTCAGCGGCGGCGGGAGCAAGACTGATTGCCGCTCCGGAAGGCGACATCTTTCACGTTCAGTGACTGTCACGTTACAGTAGGTAAAGGAATGCCCACCTTCACCCGCCGCACCGCGCTCGTCGCCCCGTTTTTTCTGAAGAATCTTCTCTCGGCCCCTCCCAGCGACCGAGTTCGTCTCGCCTCAATGGGCGCGGACGGCATGGCTTGGGCCACGCTGAACGGGATCGCCACCCATCCCAACGTAGAACTGGTGTGCGTCGCCGAGGTCGACACCGAGCGGACAGGCCGCGTGCAGAAGGCCTATCCGAAAGCCACCTTGCACCAGGACTGGCGGAAGATGCTGGCGACAAACTATAAAAACCTCGACGCGGTGTGCGTGGGCACGCCGGACCATATGCACGCTCCGCAGACGATGGCGGCTCTCCGCCGTGGCCTCGATGTTTACTGCCAGAAGCCACTCACGTCCCACGTACACGAAGCGCGCCAAGTAGCGAAGTTCGCCGCCGCGCACAAGCGGGTCACGCAGATGGGCATCCAGATCCATTCGAACGCTGAGTATCAGATTGCCGTGGAATTGGTGCACCAAGGCACAATCGGTAAAGTGAAAGAGGTCCACGCCTGGTCGAATAAGAAGTGGGGTGACGCAGTGGCTCGTCCCTCCCAGACGGACCCAATTCCCGCCAACCTGGATTGGGATTCTTGGATCGGCGTGGCGCGACCGGAACCCTACATCAAAGGCTATTGCCACCCCGGCAATTGGCGGAAGCGGCTTGAGTTCGGCACCGGCACGTTTGGGGATATGGGCTGCCATATCTATGACCCTGTTTTCGGAGCCCTCGGACTTACCGCGCCCTTGACCGTTCGCGCCGAGGGGCCAGCCCCGAATCAGCAAAGCTGGGCGGTGAATGCGATCGTCAAGTACACGTTTCCCGCGACACCTTATACCGAGGCGGGCAAGCCGGTGGCGGTGACTTGGTACGACGGGGATGAGCGCCCTTCCGAGCAGGTGCAGGCGCTGATTGAAGGTGCCAAACTGCCGACTCAAGGCTCGATCGTAATCGGCACCAAAGGCGTGCTGCTCATTCCGCACGTTACAATGCCGTCGCTGTATCCAAAGGCCGCTTTTGCCGATTTCAAGTTACCGGACTTGAAGACGAAGGATCACTATCACGAGTTTGTCGAGGCGATTCAAGGTAAGACCAAGACAACGACCGCGTTCGATTACTCGGGACCGTTAAGCGAGACGGTTTTGTTAGGCAGCTTGGCCACTCGGTTCCCGAAGACCACGCTCGAATGGGACTCGGCCCGTCTGCGGTTCAAGAATGTGAAAGAGGCCAACCAGTTTCTGAAGCGCCCCTATCGAAACGGCTGGAAAGTTAAGGGTCTCGGGTAGATGCGGCTGTGGTTCCTAGGGCTCTGGGCCGGTTCGTTGATCGCGCAACAGCCGAATATCCTGGGTAGGGTGGACGTACAGGCCGGCGAAGCGCGGCGCAACGAGAACGTTTTCATCACCGCGCTCGACAATAACGCCCAGAAAGAAGCGAACATCCGCCTGGGGACAACCGCGACGGCGATCACCGAGTTTACGGCGGCATCGACTTACTTCGGTGCTGAGTTTGGCCTGACTCCATCGACCGTCCCGCACTTGATTCCCGTGCGGCGCCCAAAGGCCATCCACGGCAATTTGCAGTGGACTCATGCCAACTCGGCATTGGCCGCGCGCAGTTTTTTCCAGGTCGGCGACGTTTTGCCGGCACGTCAAAACATCGTTTCAGGCCGAATGGCGGTGCCGCTTTGGCGGGGAGCGGTGCTGGCGATTGAAGGCGCGCACGACACTCGATCTGGTTTCGTAAACGGGAATGTTCTGGTGCCTCTGGCATCGGAACGATCTTGCTTGGCGGCGGACCCGGGGATCTGCGCCGTGATCGACCGGTACTTTCGAGCTTGGCCCACCCTGACGCCGAACCGCCCGGATATTGCAGCGCGGTCGCTCAACGCGAACGCGCTGCAGAAGATCGACACGAGTTCCACTACAGCCAGACTCGACCAAACGGTCCAGAAACACCGATTCTCGGCGCGGCACTCTTGGACGAACCAGCAGGTCGACGCCTTTCAACTCATTGCCGGACAGAATCCCGACACGACCACCAAGTCCCATGATGGGCGGCTCACATGGGCCTTCCTCCGAAGCGCCAAGACGACGATTGACTCGACCGCCACGTTTACGAGAAATCGGACGCTGTTGGTGGCCGAACCCAATGCGGTGGGGCCCCAGGTGCTCGTCGGGACCGTCTACGATAAACTGGGCCCCGGCTCCTCAATTCCGGTTGATCGCGTGCAGAATCGCTACCGCGTTTCGACCCGTTTCCAACATCAGTTTGATCGCCATACGTTTTCGGCCGGCGGGGAGTTTGCCCGTTTACAGTTCAATGGCCGGGAGACGTCGTCGAATCGAGGCAACATCTACTTCCGTAACGATTTCGGCCGGGACGCGATTACCAACTTCCGTTTGGGCCAAGTCAGCCGCTACTCGTTCGGCTTGGGCGAACTCCATCGAGGCTTTCGACGGAACGAACCCAACGGGTTCATCCAGGACGTTTGGCGGATCTCGAAAGACCTCTCCGTTACCATCGGGCTGCGGTATCAGCCGCAGACAGGGATTTCGGAAGTGAACCAGTTGACGGCAATTCCCTTTCGATGCGACTGCAACAACTTTGCGCCAAACATCGGATTGGCCTGGCGGCGCTTCCGCGTCTCTTACTCGACCCAATACGGCGACGTCTTCCCCGCCACGCTGCAACAACTCCGGTGGAATCCGCCCGGATTCCAGAAAGTGGAGGCCCAGGCACCGCCCCTGCTGAACTTACTCGAAGGGATCGTATTCGACCCGAACGCTCGCTCCATTCTATTCTCGTATCCGGAGCATCTTCGCACACCCTACGCCCATCAATACAGCCTTTCGTGGCGGCTGCCCCTGCCGGCCAGGATCGGAACGGTGGAAGCGGCTTACATCGGCAGCCGCACGTGGAAGTTACTCTACATGCAGTACCTGAACCGCGCCGAACCATTTCCTGGAATCGCAC
>JANODS010001592.1:0-7978 GCA_031412835.1 Acidobacteriota bacterium
CCCTTGTCGTCGGGTTCGGCCTTCATACAGCGAGCCTGCTCGGCCTTCGCCTTCCGCAGCAGCACCTGCAGACCCTTGCTCAGATGAGGTGCCAACTGGGCGGATTCCTTGGCTGCCGGCAGGCCGCTCACTTTCAACTTCTGGTAGTGCGCATAGAAAGATTCTGCCGCCTGCGAGGCGGCCAAGCGCTGGTCGAAGCCAGCGGAGGGAACCACCAAGGCGGCGGCGAAAAGGAGCAAACGGGTGCCAGAAGTCATACCACTATGGGCGTAGTCGCGCGTTCAAAATGCTCATCTCGCGCTGCACCTCTGATCGAAATCGCCACTTTCCTACGCCCTGTTGAGTAAGATGCCCAACTCAAAACCAGAACGCCCCCTCCATCTTGCGCTGCTCGCATTCCTGCCACCATGGCTACCCACCGCGCTGATCGTCCTCTTCTTCCTCCACCTCGTTATCTCGATCGGCTGGTTCTTGCTGCGCTAGAAATCAATCTCCGCTCCACAGAATTTCCTGTCAATCCGAAATACGGAGCCGCGGCCAGCACGTGCCGATCATTGGTCCAAATCGCCTGCTCTCCCAACTCCTGCGCCGTCGCCAAATGCACCGCATCGGCGGTGCGAACAAACACCTCCCGAGGACAGGAAAGCATCAGCATGCCCGTTCGCCGCAATAACGCTTCGCTCACCGGGATAAAATTCCACAAGCCCGCCCTCGCATGCGCCCCAAATCGAGCGTCTAACTCGCCCCCTTCCAGAGAAGACATCGCACCCTCGCGGACACGCCGATGCAGCATCCCGTGAAATTCGGCCAACGCCCAAACCGACGAGTAGATTTTCCCTGCGTCTTGCACCAACTCACGAACCGCCGAGGAGTCCGATAGAAGCAAAAAACTGATTCTTCGCTGCCGTGGATATGCCAGAACTAGCCGAAATCGGACGCAACTCGGCTACGGGTTCGCCCCGGCGCTCAATCACGATCACGGCCCCTTCCGCCGCCTCCCTAACCAATGCTGAAGTGTTAATGTGAAGCTCACGAACCGAAGTCTTCCGCATGTTCCACATTGTAGGACATCGCCCGTAGCCATTGTCCGCCCCCTACATCTCTGATATCCTCCCCCCATGGCGCTCCCACTCTCCCGCCGCCAACTCCTCGAACGCTCCACCCTCGGCTTCGGCTCCCTCGCCCTCTCCAGCCTCCTCCACGGCCAACACCACCCAGGCAAAGCCAAAGCCGTCATCCAACTCGTCCAAAACGGCGGCCCCAGCCAAATGGACCTCTTTGACCCCAAACCAGCCCTCCTCAAACACGCCGGCCAGCCCCTCCCCGGCGGCGTCGAAATCCACCAGCCCAACAACGTCAATACCCTCCTTCCCTCCCCCTTCACCTTCATGAAGTACGGGCAATCCGGCATGGACATCTCCGAGATGCTCCCCCATACATCCCGAATCGTCGACGACCTCACCTTCATCCGCAGCATGCACACCGAGCACAACAATCACCTCGAAGCGCTCAACATGCTCCTCACCTGCAAAATCTTCCCCGGTCGCCCCGTCATGGGCGCCTGGATTAGCTACGCCCTCGGCTCGGAAAACCAAAGCCTCCCATCCTACATCGTCCTCCGCGATCCCACCGGCTACACCATCGGCGGCAAACAACTCTGGGCCAACGGCTACCTTCCCGCCACCTACGCCGGCGTCGAGTTCGCGATGAAAGGAGCCCCCGTCCACCACCTCAATCCCCCCGCCAGCCAACCCGCCCACCACCAACGCGAAACCCTCAATCTCCTCGCCAAAATCAACGCCACCCACGCCCTCCAGCACCCCGGCGAACAGGAACTCGAAGCCCGCATCAAGAACTTCGAACTCGCCGCCCGCATGCAACTCGCCGCCGGCGAAGTCCTCGATATCTCCCAAGAAACCGACGCCACCAAAAAACTCTACGGCATCGACGACCCCACCGCCGGCCCCTACGCGCTCCGCTGCCTCATGGCCCGCCGTCTTGTTGAAAAAGGCGTCCGCTTCGTCCAGGTAACCACCAGTCCCGGCCAGCCCTGGGACCACCACAACAACATCAAGAAGGATATGCACAAGATCGCCAACGAGGTCGATCAAGGCTCCGCCGCCCTCATCACCGACCTCAAAAGCCGTGGCCTTCTCGATTCCACCATCGTCATGTGGGCCGGCGAATTCGGTCGCCTCCCCACCACCCAAAACGGCGACGGTCGAGACCACAACCGCAACGCCTTCACCCTCTGGTTCGCCGGTGGCGGCTTCAAAAAGGGCCTCATTTTCGGAGAAACTGACGACTTCGGCTACAAAGCCGTCGTCAACCGCGTCCCCGTCCCCGACATGATCGCGACCGTCCTCCGCCAACTCGGCCTCGATCACACGAAGATCGAATACCCCAACGGCGGTCGCATGGAAACCCCCTCCGATGTCACCGTCACCGGTGCCAAACCAGTCCTCGGCCTCCTCGCATGAAGCGCCTCTTCTTCCTCCTGCCCCTCGCCCTCGGCGCGGCCCCGCGCTATGAAAAAGACGTCCTTCCCATCCTCACCAAATATTGCTTCACCTGCCACGGCCAAAGCTCCCCCAAGCTCGGGCTCGACCTTCGCACCGCCGCCGGTGCCCTCCGCGGCAGCCACAACGGCCCCGTCATAACGAAGGGCAAACCCGACGAAAGCCTGCTCTGGAAGAAGGTCTCCACTCGCCAGATGCCCCCCGCCGTCTACGGCCAAAAAGTGCCCGACTCCGACCTCGCCATCATCAAGCAATGGATCGAAGCCGACGCCCCCTCCGACGCCCCCGTCAAAGCCGCCTCGCAAATCCCCGCGGTCATCCAAGCCCGCTGCACCACTTGCCACGGCGAGAAATCCGCCGCCGCCGGCCTCCGTCTCCACACCGTGGCCGACGTCCTGAAAGGCAGTGCCAACGGCCCCGTCATCGTCGAAGGCTTCTCCGATCGCAGCCTCCTCGTCCGTCGGGTGACCAATCACAACATGCCCCCCAAGGGGGCCGGTCTGCCCCTAACTGAACCCGAAATCGACACCATCCGCGAATGGATCGACCGCGGCGACTTCTCGGAACTCATCACCTTCAACCCCGCCGACCGCCCCTTCAGCCCCCTCGAAGCCCGCGAACCCACCCCCGAGCAAAAGCAGTTCTGGGCCTTCCAGAAACCCGTCGCGCCCATCACCCCAAAAGTGAAATCCGCCGCCCGCGTCCGCACCCCCATCGACGCCCTCCTCCTCGCCAAACTCGAAGCCAACGGCCTCTCCTTCAGCCCCGACGTCCCACCCGAAAAGCTCCTCCGCCGCGCCTATCTCGATCTCATCGGACTCCCGCCCTCCCCCACCGAAATCGAAGAATTCCGCCAACACAACAATTACGAACTCCTCATCGACCAACTCCTGGCGTCCCCGAAGTACGGCGAACGCTGGGGCCGCCAATGGCTCGACGCCGCCGGCTACGTCGACACCACCGGCAAGGACTTCGACCCCAAGAAAGCCGAATACGCCGTCGGGATGTGGCGCTACCGCGACTACGTCATCCAAGCCACCAACGCCGACAAACCTTGGAACCGTTTCCTCACCGAACAGCTTGCCGGCGACGAGCTCATCGACTGGCGCAACGCCAAAACCCGCACCCCCGAAATCAATGATCTCCTCACCGCAACCGGCTATCTCCGCACCATTCTCGACATCACGGAGGAGGATATCTCCAACCTCCCCGTCGAACGCTACGAAGCCCTCTTCAAGCTAGTTGAGAAGGTCTCCTCCAGCACCGTCGGCCTCACCGTCAACTGCGCCCGCTGCCACTCCCATAAGTTCGATCCCATCTCGCAGAAGGATTACTACCGCTTCCTCGCCCTCTTCACCACCGCCTACAACCCCACCGATTGGATCCAACCCCAAAACCATCATCTCCACTTACTCCCCACCGCCGACCACGAAGCCATCGAAGCCCGCCTCCTCGCCGAGCAACTCAAAACCCTCCCCGACCAACTCCGCGACGACGTGAAAGCTGCCCTTGCCGCCCCCGCTGACAAACGAACCGAAGTCCAAAAATACCTCTTCAAGAAATTCCACGACCCCTTCGAAAAGGAATACGCCAAGGACCCCGATTTCTCCAAGCTCGGCAAAATCCAAGCCCTTTGGGACGTCGGCACCCCTCCCAAAATCCGTCTTCTCCAGCGCGGCAGCGCCGACGCCCCCGGCCCCGCCGTTACCCCCGGCTTCTTCGAGGTCCTCACCCCGCCCTCCCTCCGCGACGCCCTCCGTCCCGCCGCCACCCAAGGCAAAACCTCCGGCACCCGCCTCGCCTTCGCCGAGTGGCTAACCAGCCCAGAAAACCCGCTCGCCGCCCGAGTCATCGTCAACCGTATCTGGCAAGGCCACTTCGGCACCGGCATCGTCGCCACCCCTGACAATTTTGGCTCGACCGGCGCCCCGCCCACGAACCAGCCCCTCCTCGACCATCTCGCCGTCGATTTCATGCAAAACGGCTGGAGCGCCAAACGCCTCCACAAGCAGATCATGCTCTCCACCGCCTACCGCCAGTCCAGCTTGCAAAACGAACCCGCCCGCAAAATCGACCCCGACAACAAGCTCCTCTGGCGCATGAACCTCCGCCGTCTCGACGCCGAATCCTTACGCGACTCCGTCATCGCCGCCTCCGGCAAGCTCGACCCCACCGCCGGCGGCCCTCCCATCCAACTCGAAATGCGCCCCGACGGCCTCCAGGTCGTCTCCTCCAAAGAACCCGAAAACGCCAAGTGGCGCCGCAGCATCTATCTCACCCATCGCCGGACTTACCCGATGAGCTTCCTCGGCGTCTTCGACTATCCCATCATTGATACGAACTGCACCCGCCGCGTCCCCTCCGCCACGCCCCTCCAGTCCCTGACCATGTTAAATGACGACTTCATCTTCCAAGCCGCCGCCGCCCTATCTCAACGAGCCGAGAGTAACATCGAAGCGGCGTACTTACTAACCCTATCCCGCAAGCCCACCGCTGCCGAACAACAACTAGCCGCCAGCTTCCTCGAAACAATGCCCTTTAAGTCGTTTGCCCAAATTCTCCTCAGCTCCAACGAATTCCTCTACGTAGACTAAATGCGCCTCCTCCTTCCTCCCCTGTTCGCCCTCGCCCTCTTCAGCGCCGACTGGCCCCAACTCCGCGGCCCTGGTGGCTCCGGCGTCTGCCCCAACTGCGGCCCCCTCCCCACCGAATTCGGACCCGCCAAGAACGTCCTCTGGAAGACCGATCTTGCCGAAGGAAAGTCCTCCCCCGTCCTCGCGGGAGACCGCATCTTTCTCACCGCCGCCGAAGGCGACGACCTCATCACCCTCTGCCTCAATCGCTCCACCGGCAAGATCCAATGGCGTCGCGCTGTCCGCGCCGCCAAGCGCGAATTCCAACACACCCTCAACCACCGCGCCGCCCCCACCCCCGTCACCGATGGCCGATCGCTCTACGTCTTCTTCGCCGATTTCGGCCTCGTTTCCTATGATTTCGAAGGAAAACAGCGCTGGCAGCTGCCCCTCGGCCCCTTCAACAGCCTCCACGGAGTCGCCGCCTCACCCATCTACGCCGACGGCAAAATCATCCTCGTCTGCGATCAGGATACCGACGGCTACATCGTCGCCGTCAACGCCGCCACCGGCCAGATCGCCTGGAAGACCCCCCGCGATGTCAGCAACGGCTACGCCACCCCGGTCGTCTACCGCCCCGCCCACGGCCCCACCCAGATCATCGCCCCCGGCTCTTACCAACTCACCGGCTATTCCGTCGCCGACGGCAAGCCGCTCTGGTTTGTCCGCGGCCTCACTTGCCAACCCAAGTCGGCCCCCATCATCGCCAACGACGTCGTCTACTTCAACGGCTGGACTCCCGGCAACGACACCGGGCAACAGGTCGAACTACCAGCCTTCACGGAGGTCGTAGCCAAGGCCGACGCCAACCACGACGGCAAGCTTTCTCAGGCCGAACTCCCCCAACCTTGGCAGCCCACCGGAACCTGGAAGGCCGTCGACCTCGACCGCGACGGCTTCCTAAACGAGCGGGAATGGACCTTCTTCCGCTCTCGCCGAGCCTCACGCAACAGCGTTCTCGCCGTGAAGTTGGGAGGCACGGGCGACGTGACGGCCACCCACGTCCTCTGGACCTTTGAAAAGTCCCTCCCCGACGTCCCCGCCCCTCTTGTCTACAACAACGTCGTCTTCCTCATCCGCAGCGGAGGCATCGCGACCACTCTGAACGCGCAAACCGGTAAGGTGCTCAAGCAAG
The DNA here is from genome assembly GCA_031412835.1 of Acidobacteriota bacterium. Lineage (GTDB taxonomy): Bacteria > Acidobacteriota > Terriglobia > Bryobacterales > Bryobacteraceae. Next base: position 6,288 of record JANODS010001592.1, read on the forward strand.
CCCGTCTAACGGGAGCCCTCGAAGATTTTTACTCCTCCCCCATCGGCGTCGACGGCAAGGTCTACATCGCCAGCGAGCACGGAAAGGTCGTAGTCCTCACCGCCACCGGCGACTGGCAGATCCTAGCCATCAACGATTTCGACGCCGACATCTACGCCACCCCCGCCATCACCGAAGGCAAAATGTACACCCGAACCCGCACCGCAATCTACGCCATCGGCTCGCGAAAGTAGCCCCCGTTCCAGCTCAACATCAAGGAATACGTGGGTCGCCTCAAGGAAAGCAAGACTCCGCTTGTGCTGACGGTGAACGGACGAGCCGAGTTGGCAGTTCAGGATGCCGAAAGCTATCAGTTGATTCTCGACCGCCTGGAGCGCGCCGCAACAACGGCCGCAATCCGACGGGGCCGCCTCCGAAGGACGCGGCGGCTAAACTCCTAGCCAAGCATGGGCTTTGACATTCGGACTTCGGACGAGGCGTTCGACGACCTCGACGGGATTGCGGGCGTCATCAAACGCCAAGCAAGTATCGAAGTCGTGATCCGCCTACGGCGGAACTTGCCAAGCACCCGCGGCCTTCCAAACCGAGGTTTGATTGCTCAGCGTTTGGAGGGCCAGCCAAGTCGCCTTGTTTCCCGCGAATGACGGTTTAAACGTGATGTTCAAGTTAAGAGTGAGCCGCGCTCCCAAGCGGGTGACCGAGGAACCTTGCGAGTTGATCCGACACTGGCTGTTCTCAATGAACCCGGCACCGCCGAGCGCAAACGATTGGGCCGCCGCCCCGTCACCGTTGTCCGGAATGAGTAGAACGAGACTGCCTGGATTGAAAAATGCGACATAGCACGCGCGGCTTCCGTCCAGGGCCGTGTTGATCAGCGCCCACGTCGTCCGGATATTCCCTGCGCTGCTCTGATCTTCATAGTCAAAACTGATGATACTAGTCGCCACGTTGCCGGTCGCAGGCGTTTGGCCGATAGCGTTTGGGAATGTGGTCGTAGCACCGGGAACCGCATGAAATCCCATCGTCGACCAGCCCGAGTTATTCCCGGCTGCATCTCGAGCGGCAAGATATACCACCTGATTACCGGAGAAGGCCGGACGGAATGTGATGTTCAGGGAGAGCGTTAGAGTGTTCCCACTCCCAACCGCCGAAGAACCGGCGCCGTTGATCTGACATTGGCTATTCGAAACACTGTTTGTCCCACCCAGCACCAAACCAGCGGAAAGTCCGGAGTCGGGCCCATCATCGTTCACTAGAAACAAGGTCCGGGTGGGCTGCGAGTACGCAATGTAACATGCGCGCCTGCCGTCTAAAGAACGGTTGAGGAGGGCGTTAACCACTCCCAGGTTCTGAAATCCGCTAGGATCATCAAAGCGGAATACAAACGTATTCGAAATCCCCGTTGAGCCAACTGGGCCTGTCGCAGCGACCGACGGAGGAACAGGCGGCTGGGATGATGTCGCTGCGAATTGGTCACTCACCGTCGCTCCCGAGGCAGACCCATTCTGCCCCCCATCCAAAGTCAGATCGTGAATCAACGAAATCGAGCTCACAGGTGCAAACGCGACAGAGTCCGAACCTGAGTTAAGTATTAAGAGGGTACCGTTGGCCGAGCCGGAACACATCCCTGGAAAGTTAGGCGGATTGGGGACAAAGGTGCCCCCGAGACAATAGTTTTGGATGGCCGTTGC
>JANODS010001593.1:0-4652 GCA_031412835.1 Acidobacteriota bacterium
ACAAGCATCCCCACAAATAGCAGCCAGCCCACCCGCCCCGCCGCGCTCTCCGTCAGCGCGCCCACCCGCGCCATCACCGATACCAGCAGCAGTCCCAGCGCATGAACAAAATGGTAAAAAACGGCCTTCTCATAAACGCCCATCGAGTAGGCGTCCAACCGATCCCGCAGCCCGTGCGCCCCAAACGCCCCCAATCCCACCGCCAGCGCCATCATCACCGCCGCCACCGAACTCCAATTGATCATGCGCCTTCAGGATAGCAACCCTCAGCCCATCCCCTCCAACTTGCGATTCATCTCCTGCCGCAGCAAAACGAAAGATACCAAAACGTGCACCACGCTCGTAACAACGCTCAAGTACCAAAGGTGCACCAGTTGGAAGCCCGGTGCCCGCGCCAGAAACACAGCCGGAATCGCAAATACAAAGAACCGCGCGAAGGAACTGGCGAGCGCCGGCCAAGTGTTCCCCAGCGCCTGGAACATGCCGGAAATAGTGAACACCAAGCCCCCGCTCACAAACGTCAAAGCGATCGTCCGCAGATAGTCCGCCCCCGCGCTCACCACCACGGCGTCCGTCGAGAAGATCCGGATCAAGCTGCCCGGTGAGATCTGGCACAGCAACGTCACCGTCGCCATCAACGCCGATCCCATCAATGCCGCCGACCGCAGCGTCTGCCGAACGCGCGACCCCAAACCTGCCCCGAAGTTCTGCCCGGCCAGCGGCGCGACCGCAAAGCTGATCGCCATCACCGGAAGAAAAATAGCCTGCATCACCCGGCTTCCGATGCCATAGCCCGCCTGGGCGCTCGGCCCGAAGTCGCGGATGATCCAGTAGATCGTGGCCATATTCACCGCCATGATCAAAAACTCTCCGCCCGACGGAACGCCGATATTCAGCAGCTTACGCCACACCGGGAAGTCGGGTTTCCAGAGAGAGAGGTCAAAAGAAACGAAGGTCTCAAGCCTTATGAAGTACGCCGTTAGCGCCACAACGCCCACCGACAAGGCGATCAGAGTGGCCATGCCCGCTCCTTCCGCCCCCATCGGCCGTCCCGTGCCCCAGCCCGCAATCAACACCGGTGCCAGCAAGCAGTTCAAGAGCACCGTGATCACCTGCACCACCATCGTCGGCTTCGCGATGCCTGTACCGCGCAGCGCCGAACCCATTGCGACGAAAGCGAACTGCAGCGCCAATGCCGGCGCAAACCAAAGCAGGTAAGCCCCGCCCTCGCGAATCGTCGCCGCGTCCGAACTGAGCGCCCGCAGGTAGGGCGTTCGCATCGCGAAGCCCAGCACCAGCACTAGGCCGCCCACTAAGAGCGAGAGGACGAAAGATTGATTAAAAACCAGTTGCGCCGCGGGCTGATCCTTCCGCCCCGCCGCCTGCGCGATCAGGCTCGACGTGCCGACTCCGAGCATCTGCGTCAACGCCAGCACGGCGATGGCCAGGTTGCCGCACAGGCTCACTCCCGCCACGCTGGCCTCTCCCAACCCGGCGACGAAGTACAGGTCCACCAGGTAGTAGAGCGTCTGGAACATCATGGTAACGGCGATGAAGCCGGCCAGCTTGAGCAAGTGCTTCGGGATGGAGCCTTGGGTGAGATCGTTCATCTCACTCTCTTAGCGAGAGCATGCCGCGTCGCTGGCGTGGCGAATCCACCGCGAACCGCACCTGCCCATTGCTCGTCCGTGATTTCGGGAAGGTCGCTCAGGTCGATTTCGGCATCCGGCTTTGCCGCGAGAGCTTCCAATTCTTTCATCTGCTGCGGAGTTGGCACTAGTTCTCTGGTTCGACAAGCGGCTTTCCACAACATCATACCGTCTACGCCGCCGAAATGGTCTGAAAAAACAGAAAGACGGCGGCGTAGAACACGCCGCCGTCTGTTCCAGCGCTACCGCTCTTCTAGTTCGCCTCGAACCGGTCCAGGTTCATCACCTTCGCCCACGACTTCACGAAGTCCCGTACGAACTTCTCCTGGCCGTCGGACGAAGCATAAACCTCCGCAATGGCGCGCAGCTCGGAGCTTGACCCGAAGATCAGATCCACCGGCGTCGCCGTCCACTTCGCCTTGCCGGTTGCCCGGTCAACGCCCTCGTATAGGCCCGCGGTCTTCGCCGACTTGCTCCATTGCGTCGACATATCGAGCAGGTTTACGAAGAAATCGTTGCTCAGCGTTCCCGGCCGATCCGTGAACACCCCATGCGCCGCTTGGTCCACGTTGGCATTCATCGCCCGCATACCGCCCACCAGCACCGTCATTTCCGGCACTGTCAGCGTCAGCAGCTTCGCCCGATCCACCAGCATCTCCGGCGGCGAAAGGCTCAGACCACTGCCGAAGTAGTTCCGGAAACCGTCCGCCTTCGGTTCGAGCGTCGCGAAGGTGGCCGCGTCGGTCTGCGCTTGCGTCGCATCCCCCCGGCCCGGCGTAAACGGCACCATCACGGTAACGCCCGCCTTCTTCGCGGCCTGCTCAATGGCCGCCCCGCCGGCCAGCACGATCAAGTCCGCCATCGAGACTTTCTTCTTGCCGCCAGCGCTGTTGAACTCTTGCTGAATGCCCTCCAGCTTCGGCAGCACCTTGGCCAGTTCCGCCGGATTGTTCACCGCCCAATCTTTCTGTGAGCCAAGCGAATCCGCGCCCCATTCGCGCCACCGCGATTATCGGTGCCGCGGAACGAAGCCGCCGAAGCCCAAGCCGTACGCACCAGTTCAGACCCCGTCAAGCCCGAAGCGAGGATCTTCGCCTTCAACGCCGCAATGTCTTTTGCGTTGATCTGCGCGGAGTCGACTTTCGCAATCGGATCCTGCCAAATCAGATCTTCCTTCGGAACCTCCGCGCCAAAATAGCGGGACTTCGGGCCCATGTCACGGTGGGTCAACTTAAACCAAGCCTTGGAAAAGGCAAGCTGGAACTCGGCTGGGTTCTCCCGAAAGCGCATCGCAATCTTGCGGTACGCCGGGTCCATTTTCAGAGCGATGTCCGTCGTGAACATAATTGGCGCGTGCCGCTTCGACGGGTCGTGCGCGTCCGGCACCAGGGTCGAGGCCTTGCCGTCCGCCGGAATCCACTGCGTCGCCCCGGCCGGACTTTTCGTCATCACCCATTCAAAGGCGAACAAATTCTCAAGGTACTCCGAGGTCCACTGGGTCGGACGCGACGTCCAAGCGCCTTCCAAGCCGCTGGTCACCGTGTCGCCCGCGTTGCCGCTGCCGCAAGCGTTCTTCCATCCCAGGCCCTGCTGCTCGATCCCCGCCGCGGCCGGTTCAGCGCCGACGCACTTGTTCGGAGCGTGCGCTCCATGCGCCTTGCCGAAGGTGTGGCCACCAGCGATCAGCGCCAGGGTCTCTTCATCGTTCATGGCCATGCGACCAAAAGTTTCGCGGATGTCTCGCGCCGCGGCCATCGGATCCGGCTTGCCGTTGGGGCCTTCTGGATTCACGTAGATCAGGCCCATCTGTACTGCCGCCAGCGGATTCGCCAGCTTCCGGTCGCCACTATAGCGTTCGTCGGCCATAAACTTTTTCTCCGGTCCCCAGTAGGTGAGATCCGGTTCCCAATCGTCCCCGCGTCCCCCGGCAAAGCCGAAGGTTTTGAAGCCCATGGACTCGAGCGAAACATTGCCAGCGAGGACCATCAGGTCGGCCCAGGAAAGCTTCTGACCGTACTTCTGCTTCACGGGCCACAGCAGTCGCCGGGCTTTGTCGAGGTTGCCATTGTCGGGCCAGCTATTGAGCGGATCGAATCGCTGTTGTCCGCCGCCGGCCCCCCCTCGCCCGTCGGTTACGCGGTACGTACCGGCGCTATGCCAGGCCATGCGGATGAAGAACGGTCCGTAGTTGCCGTAGTCGGCTGGCCACCAAGCCTGCTTCGTCGTCAGGACTTTTTGGATGTCTTGCTTGACAGCCTTGAGGTCGAGCGTCGCAAAGGCTTTAGAGTAGTTGAAATCGGTGCCCAGCGGGTTGGATTCGGCCGAGTGCTGGCGAAGGGGGGAAAGGTCGAGTTGGTCCGGCCACCAGTTGAGGTTGGGCTTGCCCTGCTGAGCGTTGAGCAACGGCACCGCTGCCACGGCGAGACCGGCCAGCAGCGTTTTTAAGTTCATCTTCATGAAATTCTCCTTATCTGAACAAAACTTGGTTCCGACCCAAGTATAGAGCGAGGCACCATAATTTTTCGCCTATAGCTCCAATAGGTTGTTTTAGGCTTCCGTTGATCGCTCGCAGACGGCCCTCGGGCTGGCTGGAAGCGATCCCGGACGACTCCTTAGATGCCGACGGACCCCGCGATGACGGAAGGAATAGACGACAGCGACCCCACGCGAGCTAGCCCGAAGCTGGCCTAAGCGATGCGGGTACCATTCGATAGCGGCCACAGAGGCCGCCTTATTGTATGCTCGGAAAGGCTCCCCCCGTCCGGGCGTTTCATCTCCCTTTTGTGAGGATTCCCCATGGCTAGATTGCACCCTTTGGAGCCGTTGACAGCGACGGAAGTCGCGGCGGCAGTTTCGCTGCTCCGCACGATCCCGGAGTTCTCGGCGACCACCCGGATCATTAGCATCATGCTGAAGGAGCCTGCGAAGTCCGTCGTCCACGCCTGGCCGGACATCGAGAGGCCGGATCGCGAGGCCGAGGCGGTGCTCCATGACAACGGGCGC
>JANODS010001594.1:0-1116 GCA_031412835.1 Acidobacteriota bacterium
TTCGAAGGAAGGAATGCGTATCGCCGTAAGCCGAGATCGATTGGTGGGGGCCCGACCGCGCAGTAGCTAGTTACTCCCGAAGTTGTTACGATCCATCTATCGCGGAGCAACTCGAGGCCGGGCGAGAGTTCATGAAGGAGTTCCGGGACACTTTCAAAGCCCTCGCGAAATGACAGGTGAGCCGCGTTGGATCAGCAAGAAGGCTTTGCTGCTGCTGCATGAGGAGAGTCTTGCCACCTTTGGCGGCGCGTCAGGCTTGCGGGACGAGGGTCTGCTCGACTCGGCGCTGGCACGTCCGCTGAATACTCATGGCTATCATGCTGCGAGCACATTGGCGGATCTGGCGGCTTCCTGTGCCTTCGGCCTAGCCAAGAATCACGCCTTCGTGGACGGCAACAAACGCGCCGCCCTCCTTTCGTTTGGAATGTTCCTGGCGATCAATGGCCTGAAACTCGTCGCGGACAAGCTGGACGCGATCGAGACTATGCTCGGCGTGGCAGCGGGGGAACTCGATGAACGCGGCCTTGCTGCGTGGATTGAGAAGAACAGCTTGCGGCGTTAGTGGTCGGGATCGTCCGGAGGAATGGAGGGGCAGGGGGTTGGACGGGGACCATGCCCGGGATTAGGGGTCAATACGTGAACTGGCGGTCGTGGGCGAGGGAGAGTTTGAGTAGGCGGTCGGGGAGGGCGAATTCGGCGGGTTTATTGGCGATTAGCTCGGGGCCGAGACCGCGGGCTTTCGCAGACATGCCGGAGACGTAGAAGCGGACGCCGGCTTTGGCGAGAGCGTCATAGTGCTCGCGGAGATTGCCGTGGCCGAGGCCGCTGAGGGAGTCGAAGACTTCGGGTTTTAATAAGGTTACGGCGTCGCCGGCGAGGAAGAGAGAGACGGGGTGGCCTTGTTCGGCGGCGGTGCGGGCGACGAGGAAGGCGAGGGCGGCGCGGGTGGGGGCGTCGGGGCCGTGCGTGACGTGGACCAGAATGCTGGGCAGCTTTTGGGCGCTGGCGACCGAGGCCAAGAGGGCGAAGAGGACGAGAACGGTTTTCATACGGCCTCCGGGGTCATCTCGACGACTTCGGCGATGCGGAGGAAGGGGATGTTGGCACTTTGGTTGG
>JANODS010001595.1:0-1356 GCA_031412835.1 Acidobacteriota bacterium
TCTCGTCGGGCGTTTCGATGTACGCGTTGGGGCTGCTGTTTCAGTTGATGCTGGGATGGAGTTTTACGGCATCGGTGATTTTGTCGGCGACGATTGTTCTGGTCTATACGTTTCTGGGCGGGTTGAAGAGCGCGATCTTCACGGAAGTCTTGCAGTTCTTTCTGACGGTGCTCGGGTTTGCTCCGCTCGCGTTCTACGCCGTGCAGCGGGTGGGCGGATGGGACGGGATCAAGAAGAACGTCGCGCCGCAGATGACGCATTTGTGGGCTTACACGGGCAGCCCGGAGCAGAACGGGATGGGCGTGGAGTGGTTTGGATTGGCAGCGGGGTTGGGGTTCGTTTTGAGCTTTGGCTATTGGTGCACGGACTTTCTGGTGGTGCAACGGGCGATGGCGGCGGGGAGTATGAACGACGCGCGGCGGACGCCGGTGCTGGCAGCGATTCCCAAGATGCTGCTGCCGTTTGTGGTGATTTTGCCGGGGTTGGCGGCGGTGGCGCTGATGAACTCGGGGTCGGGATACCAACTGCCGATGAAGGGCGCGGGCTACGACTATGACCAGGCGTTGACGACGCTGATGGTGCAGTTCTATCCGAACGGGATGCTGGGGGTGGGGCTGACGGCGTTGATGGCGAGCTTCATGGGCGGGATGGCGGGCAACGTGACGGCGTTCAACACGGTGTTCACGTACGACATTTACCAGAGCTACATCCGGAAGAATGCTCCGGATGCGCACTACCTGATGGTGGCGAAGGTGACGACCGTGGTGGGGATTGCGCTTTCGATTGCGACGGCGTTTTTGGCTCAGCAATACAACAACATCATGGACCTGTTGCAGCTCGTCTTCGGGTTCGTGAACGCGCCGTTGTTTGCGACTTTTCTGTTGGGGATGTTTTGGCGACGAACGACGGGGCACGGGGCATTCAGCGGTTTACTGGCCGGGACTTTGGCGGCGTGGTTTACGCATAGTTTGACGCTGGCCGAAGGCAAAGGCGGAATGTTCGGGGTGTTGCATACGTTCCCTTCGACGATGGCGCAGAATTTCTGGATTGCGATTTTCGCGTGGTCGACGTGCTTTCTCGTGACGATTGGAGTGAGCTTGGCAACCAAGGCGAAGGCGGATAGCGAACTCGAAGGGCTCGTGTGGGGCTTGACGAAGATGCCGTCGACCGAGGGCGTCGCATGGTACGCGCGGCCGGGCACGCTGGCGTGGGTCGTCGGCGGCGGCTGTGTGCTGTTGAACATCATTTTCTGGTAGGTAGAGCGACATGAGGGACTTTCGCGCGATTATGGGAGTGTTCTTTGGATTGTTGGGGCTGCTGCTGGTGGGAGCGGGAGCGCTGGCACCGGAGACGCGA
>JANODS010001596.1:0-2643 GCA_031412835.1 Acidobacteriota bacterium
CCGCCTTCCGGTCGTAGGGATAAACCCGACCAGACAGCGACGGATCCGCCCCGCCCACCAATCGCAAATCCCCAAAGATACGCCCCTCCGCGTCCGGCCCCGCCCCGGCCATCACCTGCGTCTTAAATCGATGCGCGGCCCCCAGTTTCGTCAGTGCCAAAGCCGTCGAATACAACTTCGTATTGTAGGCCGGAACGAACCAATTCCGAGCATTCCGCTCGTAGAGCACCTTCCCGGTCTTCAACTCCACCACCCGCATCCCCAGATGCGCCCGAGCCGTCACCGGTTCGCTCTGGACGATCTTTTCCATCGCCACGGGCAATTTCGGCTTCCTCGCCGCAAACATCGTCGACGCAATCAAGAACAGACCCAAAAGGCGCATGATTTAGGGTATACTCAATCCTGTTGGGTTGGTGTGCGCTCGTAGCTCAGCCTGGATAGAGCGTTTGCCTCCGGAGCAAAAGGCCACAAGTTCGAATCTTGTCGGGCGCACCATCTTTTTACCCTTCTTCGCGCCTCTTTTGACGCGATTCCCCCAACACCCCATTCCACGGCGGAATCACGATGCTCGCGCTCCCCCGCACAACCGTCTGGCACGCCAAACGGATCAACGGTCGCTCCGCCCCGGCCTCGTGGAACTCGTTCTCCCAGTAGCCAAAGTAGTTCATCCGTTTCCGCTCAAACTCCGTCACCGGCTCCGTATTCTCCCGCCCCCCTAGAACTCCCACCCAACAAGTTCCACAGCTCCCCGCCCGGCAATCCACCGGAATCGGCCCCATGTCTTTGTAACATCGCTCGTCGGTTTCATGATACGGACGCTTATCCAGCTCCGCCCCCGTCGTGATATGCTGCCCCGTCAAAATCGGAAACCAGCGGTCCGCCTTATCCTCCGCCATCGTAATCCGCAACGCCCCTTTTGCCCCCGATAACTTCCCCCACACGCTTCGCGGTTGATCGCTCGCCCGCGCGGCCAAAATCTGCTCCGGCGTCCGACCGTCCACCGCCGGCTGATACCCGCTCGTCAGAAACTCAGGACCCGCCTGCCGCAGCGTCATCACCCCCACCGCCCCGATCGGCAGTGCCATCTTCTCGCCCCCCGCCGCATAGCGAATCAAACCCAACAAATCCAGCCCCTCCGGCAGACTCGCCAACTTCGACTTCACCGCCGGCCAATACCGATGGCCATACAAGAACTGGTGCGACGTGTCCGCACTCTCCGCCAGCAGATACCGCCCCCGCAACTGGTAATACCGCTCAAACTCCGCCCGGTTCGCGTCCGCCGCCGCCAGCCGAGCCACGTTCAAAGGATACAGCTGCAGCCAGATCAGCAAAGCGTCCCGGTCCACCGCATGGATCTCCGGCTGCAACCGCTCAATCGCCGAGCGCCATTCCGAATCAAAAATCGCGAGATCCATGTGACTAAACGTAGTGAATCTCAAACGGCTTATTCGTAATGAACAACACGACGACGTCGGTCTCGGCCGTCGCTCCGTGCTCCATCTCCGGGCCTTCCGGAAACCACACAAAGTGCCCCGGGCCGAAGCTCCCCTGGTTCGTCACCAAGGTCCCTTCCAACACGTACATCCCATGCGCGCACGGGTGCGTATGCCGAGTATTCATCACCCCCGCCGGATACTTCACAACCCGGATCTCCATCCCCGTATCCGGGTCCGTCACTAGGTTCTTCCGATACATCGTCTTCCCCAGGTGCTCGCTATACCGCGTCTCCCAAGGCTCCGCCGCGACGTCAATCGCCAAAAATTTCGATTCCGACATACCTCATTCTCCCATCTCTTACAAATACCGCTGATACTCCCCCGACCACCGCAAATACTGCAACATCACCACCTCCAAATCCCGCCCGCCCGTTCCTCCGCGCGAGCCGCCCGCGCCCTCGCCGCGATCAATCCATCCAAATCCTCGAACGGTCTCCCCGCTCTAGTCGCCGCCCTCGCCAACACCACCAACGTTCAGGTCCGGATCGGCTAGCCTCCGCCCCCGCGGGGGCTAGCCCAATCCCGACGAACTAGTTCGCTTCGTAATGAACGGAATTTCCCTTCTTCGAAAACGAAAGGCTGTGGATCTCGCACAGATCGATGTCTTCGACAATCCATTCCTTGTCGTCTTCGTCCTTCAACATCACATCAAACCGGCAAACCTTCTCGCCGTACCCGCTGAATTTAATCTCCAGCGTCCGCCCTGTCGCCATCTCCCCTTCACCCAAAATGTCGCCGCCCCAGTTCTTCGCCTTCACCGGCGAAGCATACAACGACGAAATCGTGAATCCCGTCTTGTTCACAATCGTGAAATCCTGCGCATCCGCAAACACGGACGCCCCCGTTCCCAACAGCAGCGCCACTCCGGCCAAAACACGGCCCGTTCGCTCACCAAAATATCGTTTCATAGTAGTCTCCTTGCTTTTCCGCACCCACCTCATATCGACAAGTCCGAAACATTCAACAGTATTTCTGCACCGCCCCCCCTCGTCATCTCAAATGCCGTCGTCGCTCGTCGCTGCCCTCGCTAACGCCACCAACGTCCAGGTCCGGATCAGCTAGTTCTCTTCAACCGTACTTCTGCACCGCCACCCGTGGACTCGTCGCCGCCACCCCCAACACCCGCACCACCTCCCCCTTCACCGAC
>JANODS010001597.1:0-1729 GCA_031412835.1 Acidobacteriota bacterium
CGGATCGCCCGCCAGCGCGTTCGGCAGGCGGCAAGGCGACGCGGGGTCGGCGCAGCCCAACTCAATGGCCGTCGGGGCCCGACTGCCTTCGCTGTAGCTCGCGTAGAGGCCTCGATAGGTCGCCCCCACGCTGGGGTTGAAGCGGCGAAACACATGCGAGCCTGTCAGAGAACCGGTGCCCGCCAAGGGCTGAATCCGGTCCATATTGTCGATTGTGGTTCGGTTGAAACGTCCGGAAACGGTCAGGTTGACAGAGCGCCCGAGTCGAATCGTATCGACCGCATAGAGGCTGCCCGTATGGATGCGGCTGGCTAGGTTCACGCTGCTCTCGACGGCAAACGCACCGAGGGGCGAGACGCTGCGGTCCGGGTTCAAATACCCGAACTCCGTCGATTGGCCAAAGTTCACGCTATTGCCGTCATAGGCGGCCCCGGCGGTCACCTGGTGCCGTCGGTTGGTCCAGGAAAGCTGGCCAGCCAAACCGTAGTTCCGCTGCTGGGCATTGCTCCGGTTCAGCAAGCCGTTGCACTTCTCCTCGGGTTCATCGCGCCGCAGCACGTTGGCGATGCAGCGCCACTTCGGAAACGGCGTGTTGGCGGCATTCTCTCCAGCGGTCGGGAAGCCCGTGTATCCTGCTGCCGCAAGGGCCGCGCGCTCGGCCGCGTTGGGCTGATACACCGCCTGGTCGAACGAATCCTCGTTGCTGTCGCCGTTCAATGTGGCCGTCCGGATATAGCGGAAGTAACCGTTGCCGGAGAACGTCAAACCGCCGCCCAGCGCATGCTGGACGCTAAGATTCACAAACGGAGACCGGTGGGCCGTGACGTCGGGCCTGGTATAGACGCTGCTGTAGTCTCGCAATAGAAACCGCTGCTCCTGCAACCCATTGCCCAGCAGAGCGTTGTTGGCATAGGCCATGCTCAGCCCCGCCGAAGTCCGCTGCCCCTGCCATCCGACCTTCGTGAAAAGCTGCCGGACGTTCGACGGCGAGGTCTCCCTCCAGCCGTCTTCAAAGAACAGGTTGCCAGCCGTGTACCAATGGAAACCCCGGGTCACGGAGCCGCCGTGCTCGAACTCGGCGATCTTGCGGCCAAAGCTGCCGCCGTTCAACGTCAGCGCCGAGCCCGGATGGCTGCGGCCATCCTTAGACCGCAGGGCCAATGAACCGCCGAGCGTGTTCAAGCCATACACAGGATTCGACCCCGGAATCAGCGCCATTTCGGCGATGGCCACGCGGGGAATCAGGTCCCAACTCACAACGTCGCCGAACGGCTGATTCTGACGGACGCCGTCCAGGAAAATCGAAACGCCTTGCGGAGTGCCAAGGAGCGGCGAGGCGGTGTAGCCCCGGTAGTTGAGATCGGGCTGGAGCGGATTGCCTTGAATCTCGTTCAAGTAGACGCCGCCGAGTCGGCGGTTGGCAAAGTCGGAGAGGTCCAGCGCGCCCGACGCTGCCAGGTCCCGGTCGTTAGCCGTTTGGAGCGGCGCCGGGACGGAGTCGCGAGTGCGGTCAAGGCCCGGGAGCGGCGTGGGGCTAACAACGTCTACGGAGTAGGCGGAAGCCCCGACGGTCATCGTCACAGCCTTCGCCAGCGAGCCGACAAGATCGAAGACTTGGACCTGGCTAGCGAACCCGGGGTGGGCGAGCGAAAGACGATAGCGGCCAACGAGCAGATCGAGGCTGGCGCGGCCCTGGGCATCGCTGCGAACACGGGTTGAGACGCCGGAG
>JANODS010001598.1:0-2827 GCA_031412835.1 Acidobacteriota bacterium
AGTTCACGTCGACCATCAAAAGGTCAAACAATGGCTCCGCTCCTGGGGTAAATCGAACGAAACCAAAGCTCCCCGCTGCCCCCGCCCGTCGCCCGAAATTAGCGCGTAACACTGCTTTCGTAGAATAATTCTTAAGTAAGAGCCGCTGGCCGTCTTCCCCAACCTTCCTCCATGAATAGCTTTCCGGTAGCCTTCGTTTTTCTCACCCTCCTTTGGTTTTTCACCGGGTTGGGCTGCAGCTTCCTGCTCACCCGCCGCACCCCACTTTTTCGGTATTTCGTCGGGCTCAGCTTCTTCTTCTCCCAGCTCCTAATCGTGCTGGCCACCTCGCTCCTCGGCGTCTACCAACTCAGCCGCTTGACCCTCACAATGATGCTGGTCGTTCACGCCGCCGGCCTCTTGCTCACGGCTATCGTCCTGAAGAAGCTCGGGCTACGCCGATTCTGGCGCTTCGCGCGTTATCGAATCACCGCGCCTCTCGCCTGCGTCTTACTGCTCTGCGTCACCATTCCCATCGCACCCTGCCTGGAACAAGCACAGGCCTGTTTCGTAGTCAGCAACAATCACGAATTCTTGAATTACTCGTCCAGCGCCCAATGGCTCAACGGCCAAGCGGACGGCCCGCGCTTCGAGGGGATTTGGAAAGCAACGACTTTTGGGAGATTTGGTGCCGAGCTAACCCTCGCGTACGCGGCAAGGACCTTAGGCGTGCCAGCGATCTATGCCATCATGCCTCTGCAGGCGATTCTGAAGCTCCAATACGTTTTGGCTTCCGTTCTAGTATTCCACCTCCTTTTTCCCGGCTCGGGTTGGCGGCGACGCTGGGGCGCCACCGCCGTCGCTCTCTTCATGACGCTCTCGCCCCTGGAAATCCAGAACTATCTACTGGCGTTTCTGGCGCACCAAACAGCCGCCCCTGGGTTAGCCGTTCTCTGTGGAACGATGCTGCTTCGACCAAGCTTGTATCTAGCGGTCTTGCAAGGCTGCCTGACGCTCTATATGGACGTAGTCTATATCGAGATCGTACCTGTTCTGGCCGTCCTCTTGGGCACTTACTTCGCCTGGTATTCCATCCGGGAACGTTCCCCGCGCCTCATGGCTTACTGGGCATCAATCCTACTCGCCACCTATACCTCCATCTTCCTCCGCGATTCCACCCTTGCCGCTCGATTTATCATTGGATTGGCAACGGGAGCAGGCTCGGGGGGCTTCGATGTTTTTGGCCAGCCCTGGCACGGTCCGGTATCGTACCTGGCAAATTTCTTATCCCTGCGCGCGATCAATATCAACGCGTTTTTCAGTGTCAACCCTTGGATACAAGGTGTGGCGGTGCTCGCCGGGTTGGCTTACACGGCAATAGGGCTATATTGGGCCGGCGTGCGACAACGGCATTTTTGGGTCCTCTTAGTGTCCATCATCGTAATAGCCGCGCACATCGATCGAGGAGCGTTATTTGCCGGCAAACTACAAATGCTCAGTCCGATCTACCAAGGGCCGAAGTCATTCACCTATTTTCATTTTCTCTTTGTCGCCATGGCCGTAGCTGGCGCGCTCACCGTTCGGTTCCGCTCGCTCCCCCCCGCCGCCCTGCTCTCCATATCAGCAGTTTGGTTTGTGCCCGTAATTGTCACCGGATTGCTTTTTGTAATCCGAGAACAAGCTTGGCCCGCGATTTGGAGCGCCAACGACGATTTGGCCGTCGCCGAAAAAGTACCCGATGGTGGCCTCGTGATCCTAGGCTCAAATCGCTCCGCCGACGAGAATCTATGGGCGCAATTGCTGGCCTACAGAGGATCAAAGGCAACGATCCAAATGGCCGCCCAGGCGAAGGAAGCCGCACCGGCAGGGTATCTGGTCGCCAATCAGATATATAGCATTGAGAACCGAGGTCAATTCGCCGCACGCAACATCCCGCCGCCATGCCCCTCGGCCTTGGGCCGCTCGCAGGGATTTACGCTCTGCCCCAGCCTGCCCAAGACGATGGCAGCCGACCTGCGTGTACGGGGAACGCTGGCCGCTTGGGATTCGCCGGTACAGCCCATCGCCACCTGCGGAGACCAGGGATACGCGGTCTACGTGGGTCTTAAGCAGATGGCTCCGGGGAAAGCCGCCTTGATCATCAATTTTGGGTCGCAGTCACCCGATCTCAGCGATACATTTGATCTCCAAGAAGGGCGACCCTTTGAGTTCGCCTTGCACCTGAACCGCTCCGGAGACCAAGTAAGAGTCGAGAATGCCGCCGGTCCAGCGGTGGAGAAAACGATTCCTGGAGCCTTCTTTCTGAAGAATTGCGCGCTCATCGTAGGGCGGAATCTGACCGAGGACAGCGTAGTATCTAAGCAGTTTAATGGGCAGATTGACGGAGAAATTCTTCCGGGCCCGCCTCCCCTAAAAGATCGCCGTTCCGAACGTGAGCAAAAGTACTCGCCAGACAGCGAGAAAAGTCAAGAATGAACACGTTTTCGCACCGGGCGAAACGTCTTTCACAAGGTGTTTATATTTATTTTCAGTCCGCAAGGCATTGATAATAATAACATTCGTTTCGCCGCCAAGCCTTCGCCGCCCCGAAAAGCTTGACACCCGTGTGTTAGATTTTGAATACAAGGTGCTCGTCTGCGTCGGCCTCCAATTGGGCCGCTGCAGGCAGCACCTTTTTCTATTTCTACAGGAGAAAGTCCAGATGAAAGAACTCACAGATGAACAAAAAGCAAGCCGAGCCGAACGCGCCCGGCGCAACGGCGGAAAGAGCAAGGGTCCCGTCACAAAGGACGGCAAATATCGCAGCTCCATGAATGCAATCGCAACGGGGGAACATGTCGAGCTGCAC
>JANODS010001599.1:0-10972 GCA_031412835.1 Acidobacteriota bacterium
ATCAGAAAGGGAACTATGGCGACTTTACGAGTCGGGGCGTTTCGGTGTGGAAAGATCGAATTTTCGTGGCGACGATTGATGCGCAGTTGGTGGCTTTGGATGCGATGACGGGGGTGCCTTGCGCTGGGTTCGTTTCGCCGGATTTGACGAAGGGATTGCGGCGGGGACCGGAGTATCGGGGAGAGTACGAGCAGACATCGCCGCCGGCGGTGATTGGAGATTTGGTGATTACGGGGTCGGCGATAGCTGACAACCACCGGGTGGATGGGCCGACGGGGGAGGTGAGGGCGTGGGATGCCAAGACGGGGAAGTTGGTTTGGACGTGGCATCCGACGGAGGGAAGGTTGGGCGGGGCAAACGCTTGGAGCTTGATTCGGGTGGACGCGAAGCGGGGGCTGGTGTTTGTGCCGACGGGTTCGGCGAGCCCGGACTACTACGGCGGCGAGCGGCCGGGGAAGAACGAATGGGCGAACTCGGTGGTGGCTTTGGAAGCGAAGACGGGCAAGTTTGTTTGGGGATTTCAGACGGTTCACCACGACATTTGGGATTACGATGTGGCGAGCCCGCCGGAGCTTTACACGGTGAAGGGGAGGGCGGCGGTGGCGGTGGGTTCGAAGACGGGCCACGTCTTCTTGCTGGACCGGGCGACGGGGAAGCCGTTGTTTCCGGTGGAGGAGCGGGCGGTACCGAAGAGCGACGTGGAGACGGCTTCGGCGACACAGCCGTTCCCGACGCGGCCGCCGTCGCTGGTGCCGCATATGGCGGAGGCTTTGGACGCGGCGTGCGCGGAGCGGATGGGCCGGTTGCGGAATGAGGGCGTGTTTACGCCGCCTTCGGTGAAGGGTTCGCTGATGGTGCCGGGGAACATAGGGGGGCTGCATTGGGGCGGGTTGGCGTGGAGCCCGGAAGAGAATTTATTAATTGCGCCGGTGAACCATTTGCCGGCGATTATTCGGCTGATTCCAAGGGCGGAGTTTGCGGGGGAGAGGGGGAGGCGATTGGAGGGGGTGGAGTTGGCGGCGCAGCGGGGGTCGGCGTATGGGATGGCTCGGGAGCTGTTTCGGGCGGGGGACGGGCGGCCGTGTGTGAAGCCGCCGTGGGGGTCGTTGGTGGCGGTGGATACGTTGACGGGGGAGATCCGTTGGCGCGCTCCGTTGGGGCCAATCAACTTGGGCGGGCCGCTGGCGACGGGCGGGGGGCTGCTGTTTATCGGGGCGGCGCTGGACGCTAATTTTCGAGCGTTTGATTTGAAGAGTGGGGCGGAGGTTTGGCAGGGGAAGCTGCCGGCGAGCGCGCGGTCGACGCCGATGAGTTTTGAACATAAGGGGAAGCAGTATGTGGTCATTGCGGCGGGGGGGCACGATCCGGCGTTGGGGCCGTTGGATAATGCGGTGGTGGCGTTTGCGCTGGGGGGGCGGTAGAGGACGGGGGCTAGCGAGGCTGATCAGGGAAGGCCGAGAAGGAATACATCCTCGGCAGTGGCTGCGGCACGCAACTCGAGATCGAGCGTCGCGAGGGGAAGGCAGCGCCGCCGAGCGAGTTCCAAGTAGGCTGCGTCGTAGACCGTCAAGCGGTGTCGCGCCGCGAGTTTTGCGGTCGCGCCCCACGCTTGGCGGTCGGTCTCAGGGTCGATGGTTATGGGAAGTCGCGCAAGATCGGCCAGCGTAGCGTCTCGAAAAGCGGCATCCGAGCGGCCTTTCCGAACTCCCAATTCAAGTACGTTGGCAACTTCCAGTCGCCAAAGAGAAGGAACCCATGCTCCCGAATCGAAAACCTTGGCAAATACGTTAGAAATCGCTAGCGTCGTTTCGGCGCGGTAGATCCAGCTAATCGTGACGGAGGTGTCGAGGATCAAACTCAAGGTCGACCTTCGTCTCGATCCAATTTGAGGATCTCCCAGCTAATTCCGTCCTGCGGCACAAGCTTAGCGCGGGCGCGGATGCGGTCGGCAGCCGCCATCGCTTGCTCGCGATCAATTCCGCCAGAACTTGCCACTAAGCGAGCGACGGGTTTTCCGTGCCGTGTAATCACGATTTCTTCCCCTCGTTCCACACGGTCCAAAAGCGATCCTAGGGTGTTCTTGGCTTCGAAGGCTCCGACTTCCTGCATAGTTACTTTTTCACTCCAGCTTCAGCTAGCTTAACATACGACCACCAGGATCTAGTCACGGTCGCAGGCACTGCGACTTTGTGGCGCTAGGCACGGTAGAATAGTTCCTTAGATTCATGTCTCAACGGATTCGATCGACGACGGTCCTGGCGGTTCGCCGGGGAGGAAAGGTCGTCATGGCGGCCGATGGTCAAGTGACCATGGGTTCAGAGGTGCTTAAGGGGAACGCCAAAAAGCTCCGCACGCTGTATAACGGCAAGATTATGGCTGGGTTTGCGGGCTCGACGGCGGATGCGTTTTCGCTGTTTGCGCGGTTCGAAACCAAGCTTGAACAGCACAACGGCAAGCTGGACCGGGCCGTGGTGGAACTCGCCAAAGACTGGCGAACCGATAAGGTTCTGCGGCATTTGGAAGCGCTGCTGCTGGTGGCTGATAACGAGAAGATCTATCTGCTGGGCGGCAATGGCGACGTGATTGAGCCGGACGACAACGTGATGGCGATTGGCTCCGGCGGATCGTTTGCGCGCTGTTCGGCCGTGGCGCTGATGGAAAATACCGAGCTTTCGGCGCGGCAGATTGTCGAGAAGGCGATGAAGATCGCGGGCGACATCTGCATCTACACGAACCACAATTGCGTGTTTGAGGAGTTGGGCTAATGGTGATCTACCTACCGCAACACGGGGCCCATGCCGATGGCGAAGCGCCGTTGCTCGACGAGCTGACGCCGCGCGAGATTGTCCGCGAGTTGGACAAATACGTGATCGGTCAGGCGGACGCGAAGAAGGCCGTGGCGATTGCGTTGCGGAATCGGGTGCGGCGGCAGAAGCTGGATCCGGACATGGCCGAAGACGTCATGCCGAAGAACATTTTGATGATCGGGTCGACGGGCGTTGGCAAGACGGAGATCGCTCGGCGGCTGGCGAAGTTGGCGAATTCGCCGTTTCTGAAGGTGGAAGCGAGCAAGTTTACCGAAGTGGGCTACGTGGGCCGGGACGTGGAATCGATGATTCGGGATCTTGTCGAGATCTCGATTGACATGGTTCGCGAGGAGCGACTGGACGACGTGGCCGACCGGGCCGAGCGTTTTGCGGAAGACCGTTTGCTGCCGCTGCTGATGCCGCCGGTGGCGGAAGCGGTGGAGAACGAGACGGACGAGAAGGCGCGGGAGAAGCTGCGGGAGAAGTTCCGGACCGGGAAGCTGGACGACAAGATGGTGGAGATCGACGTCAAGGACCGGGCACCGATGATGGACTTCGGGAGCGGGCCGGGGGCGGACGATATGGACGTCAGCCTGAAAGAGTTTTTGCCGACTCTGTTTGGAAGCCGGACGAAGAAGCGCAAGATGCGCGTGAGCGAGGCGTTCGATTATTTGGTGGAAGAAGAAGAGCTGAAGCTGATCGATATGGATCAGGTGCAGCGGGTGGCCATTGAGCGGGTGGAGCGCAATGGCATGATCTTCCTGGACGAGATCGACAAGATCGCCGGGCGCGAAGGGGGCCAGGGGCCGGACGTGAGCCGGGAGGGCGTGCAGCGGGATATTTTGCCGATTGTGGAAGGCACGACGGTGAATACGCGTTATGGCTTCGTGCGGACGGACCACATTCTGTTTATTGCGGCCGGGGCGTTTCACGTTTCGAAGCCGAGCGATTTGATTCCGGAGTTGCAGGGTCGATTTCCGATTCGGGTGGAGCTGAAGAGTTTGACCGAGCAGGATTTCATTCGGATTTTGAAAGAGCCGAAGAATGCTTTGATCAAGCAGAGCCAGGCGTTGCTGGACACCGAAGGGATCAAGCTGAGTTTTACCGAGGATGCCTTGGTGGAGTTGGCGAGATTCGCGGCGCAGGTGAATGCGCAGGCGGAGAACATTGGGGCTCGGCGGCTGCATACGATTCTCGAGAAGGTACTGGAAGAGATTAGTTTTGAGGGTCCGGACCTGAAGAAGAAGACGGTGAAGATTGACGCCGAGTATGTGCGGAAGCAGCTGGCGGAGATTGTGAAAGATCAGGATTTGACTCGGTACATCTTGTAATGCGGTTTGCTTTGGCAATAGTCAGCTGCTTTTGGATGGCGGGTTGCGGCTATGTCGGCGACCCGATGCCTCCGGCGCTGAACATTCCGATGCGGATTATCGATTTGAAGGCCGAGCAGGTGGGGGCTCGGATGAAGGTGCGGTTTACAATTCCGGACTTGACGACGGAGAAGCTGCCGGTGAAGCAGGTGACGGTCGATTTGCGGGGCGGGGACGTGGCGATGCCGGTGGCGGCGCGGGAGCCGGGCTTGGTGGAGGCAGAGGGGCCGGTGGCGGCTGGATGGCTGGGGCGCGAGGTCGCGTTCATGGTGCGGCTGCAGAACGCGAAGGGCCGGTATTCGGAGTGGTCGAACGTGGTGTTACGGCAGGTGGTGCCGACGGTGGCGATGCCGGCCGGGTTTGCGGCGCGGTCGGCCGAGGGCGGGGTGGCTTTGGCTTGGAGCGGGCCGGGCGATGGGTGGTCGATCTTTCGGGATGGTCTTCCGCTGGCAGAAGTGGACAAGGCTGGGTACCTGGACGCGGGGGCGGAGGTGGGCAAGAGCTACCGCTATCAGGTGGAGGCGTGGGTGAAGGCGGGTGGCGACCGGGCAATGAGTGAGCGGACGGCGGAGGTGGCGGTGACGAACACCGATACGTTCCCGCCGGTGGCACCGCAGTCGCTGAGCGTGATTGCGAGTACGAACACGATCGAGCTGTCGTGGGAGCGGAGTTTAGAAGCCGACTTTAAGCACTATCGGGTGTGGCGGGATGGGCAGGTGTTGGCGGCGGCGGTGGACGTGCCGGCCTATACGGACCGCACCGCTGCGAGTGGGAAGAAGTACGTTTATGCTGTTTCGGCCGTGGACCTGCGCGGCAACGAGAGTTCGAAATCACAACCTGTGGAGATCACAACGCCGTGACCAAGTTTGTTCGTTTCAGTTTGGAGAAGTCGACGCCGGCAACGGCATCAGACCGGGATTCGGGAGTTCGCTATGGCGTGCTGGACGGGGACACGATTTCGGAAGTCCCTTCGCTTTTCGAGTTCGACCGAGGGACGACGCACGGGCTGAGTTCCGTGCGACTCTTGCCGCCGATGTCGCCATCTAAGATTGTGTGTGTGGGGCGGAACTATGCCGACCATGCGAAAGAGCTGGGGAATACGGTGCCGACCGAGCCGCTCATTTTTCTGAAGCCGCCGAGTTCATTGATCGCGCACGGCGACGAGATTATTTACCCGGCGTTGTCGACGCTCGTGAGTTACGAGGCGGAGTTGGGAGTGATTATCGGGCGGCGAGCGCGGAAGGTTCGGAAGCAGGACTGGGCTGATTATGTCTGGGGCTACACGTGCGTGAACGATGTGACGGCGCGGGATTTGCAGAAGAAAGACGGGCAGTGGACGCGGGGGAAGGGGTTTGACACTTTCTGCCCGGTGGGGCAGTGGGCGGTTCCGGCGGATGAGGTGAGTTTGAATAGCCTGCGGGTGCAGGCGTTTTTGGATGGCGAGAAGAAGCAGGATGGTCCGGTGACGGATATGATTTTCGACCTGGGTGATATACTTGCGTATGTCAGTCAATTTATGACACTTGAGCCGGGCGATCTTATCGCTACTGGCACCCCGCCTGGCGTAGGCGCAATGGGACCGGGTTCTTCGGTTCGCATCGTGATCGATGGCGTGGGCGCTCTAGAAAACCCAATTACCTCGGAAGCATAAAAAAATCACCATGAAAATTTTTCTGGATACCGCCAACCTGGACGAGATTAGGAAAGGTGCCGACTGGGGCATCGTGGACGGCGTAACGACGAACCCTTCGCTGATTGCGAAGGAAGGAAAGCCGATCGAAGAGCAGGTCAAGGCGATCTGCGACATCATCGACGGCGACATCTCCGCCGAAGTGGTGTCGATTGAATCGGCTGCCATGATTACGGAGGGCCTGAAGCTGGCGAAGATCCACAAGAACATTGTGGTGAAATTGCCGTTGATTCGGGAAGGCATTAAGGCTTGCAAAGCGCTGTCTAGCGAAGGAATTCGCACGAACGTGACGCTTTGTTTTTCGGCGCCGCAGGCGATTCTGGCCGCGAAGGCCGGGGCGTACCTAGTGAGCCCGTTTGTCGGTCGGTTGGACGACATCGGCCACGTAGGCATGGATCTGATTGAACAGATCGTGGCCGTGTATTCGAACTACGAGTTCAAGACGCAGGTTTTGGCGGCGAGCATTCGGACGCCGATCCACTTCCTGGATGCGGCGCTGGCCGGGGCGGACGTCGCGACGATTCCATTCAAGACTTTGGACATGCTGTTTAATCATCCGCTGACGGATCGTGGGCTTGAACAGTTCTTGAAAGACCACGCGAAATCGTTGGCGCAATAGTTTTTGCGTATGTTTCTCTTTTGGCTACCGCGGCTGGCACAGACCTCATGGCTTGTGCCGGCTGTAGTGGGCCTGGCGGCGTTTACGGCTGGGGCCTGGGTGCTGGTGGGAGCGGTTCGAGCGCGGCGTAGCCCGAACGAGTTGGAGCGCCGCCGCCGGATTCGGATCCACGTCGCGGGCCGCATGGGAGAAGCAACGGTAGAGCAAGCGGACGAAAAGACGCTGCACTACTCGTACCAAATCGCCGGGGTAAGCTATTCGACTTCCCAAGACATTGGGCAGTTGGCGGCTCAT
Organism: Acidobacteriota bacterium; assembly: GCA_031412835.1. Classification (GTDB taxonomy): domain Bacteria; phylum Acidobacteriota; class Terriglobia; order Bryobacterales; family Bryobacteraceae. The sequence goes on from JANODS010001599.1 coordinate 6,781, forward strand.
TTGCCGGCCAAAGCTCATTTACTGATCGGCAACGCGCTGATCAAATATCATCCGCAGAACCCAGCAAATTCGATCTTGATCTGCGAGCATTGGTCCGGCTTGCTGGCCGGGCGACATCCGACAAAGCGAGAAGAGGAAAGAATATGAAGCAATTTTTGATGATTGCCCTGGCGGCGTTGATGCTGACCGTGGGCGCGACGAACATGGAAGCGGTGATTAAGAAGACCGCTCCGGCAACCGTAATTCATGTGGTGACCGTGAAGTGGAAGGCTGGCACCAAGCCGGAGCAGATCAAAGCTGCTTTAGACGGAGTGCAGGCGTTGCCGATTAAGTACAAGGGGATTGTGCGCGTTTGGACCGAGTCGATCAAGGTTCAGGGCGGCAAGGCCAACGCGTTCGTGATGGAATTCAAGGACGAAGCCGCGTTGAAGGCTTACACGGACAGCCCGGCGCAGTTGGAATGGTACAAGACGTATCTCGACATTCGCGAAGAGAGCGCGACGTTCGATATCACCAACAAGTAGTAGTTTAGGGCCGTCCGCGGGTTGGCGGGCGGCCCTGTTTGGACCGTGCTTTTTACGCATTGGGAACATTTTCGATAATGCGATGCGGGTGTGTGTAGACATTACATCGCTCTTTGCGCAGGAAGCCGATTAGAGTGATGTTCTGCCGCCGCGCGAGTTCGACGGCCATTGTTGAGGGAGCTCCTATGGAGGCGACAAAGGTAGTCTTCGCGGCGGCGCATTTTTGTAATAATTCATAGCCCGCTCGGCCACTTAGTAGAACTAAGTAGCTAGTAAGCGGCAGCGCATCTGCTTGGAGACGATGTCCGATTAGTTTGTCGAGCGCATTATGACGGCCGATGTCTTCGCGGAGCGCGAGGAGTTCACCGTTGATGGCGAAGAGAGCGGCGGCATGAAGGGCGCCGGTTTGTTGGAAGGCAGGCTGAGCGGCGGCTAGGCGGGCGGGGAGTTCGTAGAGGACATCAATGGTCAGGGTGGCTTCGACGTTGGGCGCAGATTCGGCCAGGATGGGTAGTTCTTCGCGACCACAGAGTCCGCAGGCGGAGGTCCGGATGAGGTGCCGCCGGGTTGCGCCGGCCGGTTCGATGCCGGGTTGCAGAGAGACGAGTACGGAGCCGGGTTGGGGATGGATGGCGGCGATTTCTGAGGCCGCGGTGACCCAGCCTTCGGCGTAGAGCAGTCCGCAGGCGAGATCGATCTCGTGGCCCGGGGTGCAGAGGGTGAGGCCGAGGGTGGCGATCTCCCGACGATCCTTGAACGAGTATTCGACGCGGACTTCGAGTGTCTCTTCGACGCCGAGGGAGTCGGTGGCCGGATGCGACCGACCACCTTCCCACCGCGCGACAGGAACCTGCTTGATCGGCACGGGCTACCGTAGACTTCGGAGAAGGCCGATGGCGGCTTTGATGTCGTCGACGTGGGCGAGTTTGGCTTGGTGACGATCGTTCATATCCTGTTCGAGGGAGACTTCGCGTTCGATGGTCAGGGCCCCTGTGTAGCCGATGGCCTTGAGGGTGTTGACGAAATCAGCCATGCCGACGGAGCCTTGGCCGAGGGGCATTTCGGTGCCGAGAGTGCCGGGCTTGGACTTATCGGGCCAATTGCCGTCCTTGGCATGAACCGACGCCACGTGATGACCGACCAGCTTGAGGGTGGCGATGGGTTCCGAGGTGCCGTAGAGGATGAGGTTGGCGGGGTCGAAGTTCAGTTTTAGGTTGGGGCGCTGGACGTCTTCGAGAAAGTGCAGCAGGGAGGCGGCGGGTTCCTGGCCAGTTTCGAGAGCGAAGAGGATGCCGTGCTGGGCGGCGTAGTCACAGATGCGGCGGACCATCTCGCGGACGGCGACATAGTCCGGATGGTTGTGGTCTTCGGGCACGAAGCCGATGTGGCAGGCGAAGATGGGGACGCCCATGGCGGCGGTGGCGTCAATGACCTCATACGTGCGGGCTTCGCGTTCGGCGCGGAAGCTCGTCGGAATGAATCCTACAGTTTGCTCGACGGTGGGGATGTCGGCGTAGCTTTCGCCATTGTAGGCGGCGAAGACGGCGGTGACGACGAACTCTTCATCGGCGAGAGCCTGCCGGTATACTTCGCCGAGGCCGGCCAGATTAATGGCTCCGGTAAAGCCGAGGTGGCCGCAACGAATGCCAAGCGACTTCACGGCGCGGATCATCTTCAGCGGTTCGGTGTCGCCCCAAAACATCAGGCCGACTTCTAAATCATCGAGTGCAATTGCCATGAATCTTATTCTCCGACAGTGCCGAAGAAGTTGCAGTGGCGCTCCCAATCGAGGAGCCAGGCCTTCATAGGCAAGCCGCCGGCGAAACCGGTGAGTTTGCCGTTGGAGCCGATGACTCGATGGCAGGGAACGATGAGGGGAAGGGGGTTTGAACCGTTGGCGAGTCCGACGGCGCGGGCGGCGTTGGGGTTGCCGAGCTCGAGCGCAATGGCACCGTAGGTGGTGGTGGTGCCGAAGGGGATCTCGCGCAGAAGGTGCCAGACTTGGTGTTGGAACGGGGTGCCGACTGGCGCGAGGGGGACGGTGAAGGCGCGGAGAGTGCCGGCGAAGTAGGCGTTGATTTCGGCGGCTGCCAAGGGGAGTTCGCCGTCGATGGCGTCGTCTACAACGGGCGAGTGGGGAAGCCGGATTTCGGTGAGCGCCGCCGGGGTGCCGAGGAGGACGAGTTCGCCGATGGGGGTAGACAGGCGGTGGCGGATTCTCATGATTGGCCTCGCCAGAGGTGGAGAGCGGCGTAGGCCCGCCACGGCCGCCAGGCTTCGGCGCGGGCGGTGAGTTGCTTTTCGTCGAGGCCGGTGGCCTTGCGGAGGACGAGGTCGCCGGCGGGGAAAGCATCGGGGTCGCCGAGGGCGCGCATGGCATAGTAATCGCGGGTCCAGGGGCCGATGCCGCGGACGTTTTCGAGAGTTTCGTTTTCGGCCAGGACGGCTCGGGCGTAAGCGCGGAGGGTTTCCTGGCGGGAGGCGGGGAGGCCGATCGTCGAGAGGTCAGCGTCGGCGAGTTGCTCAGCGGCGGGCATTTTGCCGAACGAAGCCACGAGACGACCGGCCAGGGTGCGCGCTCCGGCGACGGTGACCTGTTGGCCGAGGATGGCGCGGACACCGATTTCAAAGGGGTCCCAGGCGCCGGGCACGCGGAGGCCGGGGCGGGCGAGGACTAGGGGTTGGAGGAGCGGGTCGAGTGAGAGCGTCGCATTGATGACCTCGAGGTCGGCGGCGACGTCGAAGAGGCGGCGGACGCGGCGGAGGATATCGAGCCACTGGGCGGGGGCGGCACCGACGATGGAGATGAGCAGGTGCGGCGCGGCGAAGCGGACGGTGACTTCGACGCCGGCCCACCAGCGCCGGTATTGAGTGTCGTCTATCTCTTCGAGGCCGGGGATGGCGCGGGTGCGGAGGAAGCCGAGGATGCTGGCCCAATCGAAGGGTTCGCGGACGGCGAGGCGGAAGGCGGAGGAGGGGCGGTGGACTTTGCGAAGGGCGCTGGGGGCGCGGCCGTACAGCGCGTGGACCACCGTGTGGAAACGGCGGACGCTGCCGAAGCCGGCGGCGAAGGCGATGTCGGTGAGGGGGAGCGTGGTTTCGTCAATGAGGCGTTTGGCGAACTGCATGCGGAGGGTCTGCGCGATGCGGACGGGCGGTGCGCCGAGGTGTTCGACGAAGAGGCGGCGGAGATGACGTCCGGTGACGCCGAGGCGGTCGGCGAGGGCTTCGACGCTGCCGGTATCGAGGGCACCGGCTTCAATGAGGCGGAGGCCGCGGGAGACGGTCTGGGAGGTGCCGAGCCAGGGCGTGGAGCCGGGAGCGGTCTCCGGGCGGCAGCGGAGGCAGGGACGGAAGCCGGCTTCTTCGGCGGCATAGGCGGAGGAGAAGTAGACGACGTTCGATTCCTTCGGCGAGGGCGCGGGGCAGACGGGGCGGCAGTAGATGCCGGTGGATGTGACGGCGATGAAGATCTTGCCGTCGAAGCGGGCGTCGCGGGCGCGGCGGACTTGTTGGCAAAGGAGAGGATCGAGAGGCACCTCCCTCACGATAAGGGATTCCGAGTGAACTGACTAGCCGTTTTCGGACATGGTAGTTTTTCAGGCTTTGTGCAGGACGCGGCGATTTGGCGTACGCTGTCAGGGTATGCCACAGATCAAAGGGCCCGC
>JANODS010001600.1:0-6891 GCA_031412835.1 Acidobacteriota bacterium
CGGTCGGGGTGACCCGGGAAGTGAAGGGTGGGTTGATCCACGACTGGTCGGCCGAGCGGTTTATTGCGAACCGGACGCCGGAGCAGGTGATTAAACTTTTACAAGATTACAACCGCTACCGGGAGGTATATCCGGAGGTGACGGAATCGCGGTTAATTTCCCGGCAGGGGAACCGATTTAGGGCGGCTTTGCAATTGAAACGGCAGAAGGTGCTGACCGTGATTTTGAACACCGAGTACGATGTCGATTATGAGGCGCTGGAGGGTGGAGGGTGGCGAGTGTGGTCTCGGAGTACGAAGGTGGAGGAATCGGAGGGCACCGACTATGGGTTCCTGTGGCGGTTGAACTCTTATTGGACGATTACGTCGGCGCCGGGCGGCGTTAAGGTGCAATGCCGCTCGATTTCGATTTCGCGAGATGTGCCGCATGGGTTGGGTTGGATGGTGAAGCCGCTTGTGCGAGAGATGCCGCGAGAGTCGTTAGAGGCGATGTTGGCGGCTACGGCGAAGGCGTTACAGTAGAAGCTTGGCCCTCTTCGACCATCCGCATCGTCGCTTTAACCCATTGACGGGGGAGTGGGTGTTGGTGTCGCCCCATCGGATGAAGCGGCCGTGGCAGGGGCAGTTGGAGGAGGTGGCGGTGCCGGCGGCGGCGGCTTACGAGCCTGGGTGTTACTTGTGTCCTGGGAACGAGCGGATGGGGGGCGAGCGGAATCCGGACTATACGGCGACGTACGTTTTTGAAAACGACTTCGCGGCGCTGTATCCGGAAACGCCGGCGGGGGAGATGTCGGTGGGGGGATTGCTGGAGGCGAGGGCGGAGGCGGGTCGATGCCGGGTGGTTTGTTTCTCGCCGAACCATAGCTTGACGCTGGCGCGGATGGCGGTGGAGGAGATTGCGGAGGTGGTCGCAATGTGGTGTCGGGAGTTTGTGGCTTTGGGGGCGGAGCCGGGGATAGCGGCGGTGCAGATCTTCGAGAACCGGGGGGAGATGATGGGGTGCAGCAATGCGCACCCGCATGGGCAGATCTGGTGTACGGCGAGCGTTCCGAATGAGTTGGCGAAGGAGGTTCGGGCGATGGAACGGCCGCTGTTGATGGAGTACTTGGAGCTGGAGTTGCAGGAGGGTGAGCGCGTCGTCTGTTCGAACGAGCACTTCGTGGCGGTGGTGCCGTTTTGGGCGATTTGGCCGTTTGAGCTGTTATTGTTGCCGCGGCGGCATTTTACGGGCTTCGATGAAATGCGGGCGGTTGAGCGGGGGGCCTTGGCGGGAATTCTAAAAGAAATCGGGCAGCGATATGACGGGTTGTTTGGGGTACCGTTTCCTTATTCGATGGGGTTTCATCAGCGGCCGGTGGATGGGGGGAGGTATGAGAACTTCACTTGGCACGGGCACTACTATCCGCCGTTGCTCCGGTCGGCAACGGTGCGAAAGTTTCTGGGGGGATTCGAGATGTTGGGGGGGCCGCAGCGGGATTTGACTCCGGAATCGGCGGCGGAGCGGCTGAGAGGCGTACGGGTTAGGGGGGTAATGTAGGCTATACCCAACTTTTGTAACAGCGGGGACCGAGAAGTCATCATGATATCCTGAAGTCCCAAGGATTGGGAAGCTTTATTGGAGGAACGAGAGCATGCCGGTTTCGGTTAAACTTTCGCTAAGCGCGCTTGCGCTTTCGGTAGTGGCGACTTTGAATGCAGCGCCAGGTAAGCAAGAGATTCGCCGGGGGATTGATCCCGTAGGCAAAGTGTCGGCACCAGCGGAACTTCCGCGGTCGACACAGAAGGCATTGGGCGAGTTGCCGCAGAGTTTTGAGTTGAACGAGGGGCAGTTCCCGTCCGCGGTTCGGTACGTGGCCCGTTCGAATGGCTATGACATGTATCTGACCGATACGGAATCGGTTTTGGTGTTGTACAAAGCGCGGGGCAAGGAATTGAAAGACGGGATGGACTACACGACGCTGCGGATGAGCGTGCGTGGTGCGCGTCCGGCCCGGGCGTGGGAGTCTGGCAAGGCGTTGCCGGGAGTGACGAGCTATTTCCAAGGCCAGGATGAAACGCGGTGGAGGCGGAACGTTCCGTCGTTTGCTTCAGCGACGGCGAAAGGGGTGAAGCCCGGCGTCGATTTGGTTTGGTATGGCAAGGAGAAGAAGCTGGAGTACGACTTGGTGGTAGCTCCTGGCGTAGACGCTTCAAAGGTGGAAATCGCGTGGAACGGCGCGAAGTCGATGACCTTGGATGCGGCAGGGAACCTGGTGTTGGATACGGTGTATGGGCAAGTGGTGCAGCAGCGTCCGTATGTTTACCAGATGGTGAACGGTCGGGAAGTAAAGATAGAAGCCCGGTACTCTTTGCGACCGAATGAGGGAGCGGGTTTTGAGTTAGCGCGGTATGACCGGACGCTTCCATTGGTGATTGATCCCGCGGTCGTGGTGTATTCGACCTATTTGGGAACGGCACCGAATTCCGGGAACTCGGTGGTGGCGAATGCGACCGGACAGGTTTACCTGCTGGGACAATCGTTTTCGCCTACGTTTCCATTCGCGAGCCCGTTTCAGACGGCGCATGCGGATAGCAGCCTGTTCATGGCGAAGTTCAATGCGGCGGGAACGGAGCTGATCTATGCGACCTATCTGGGCGGGGGAGGGTCGGAGATTCCGTACGGCTTGGCGGTGGACGCGGCGGGAGCGGCCTACATTCAGGGATCGAGTCAATCGACCGACTTCCCGATGAAGTCGGCGGTTCAGGGGACGCTTCGCTCGACGAATCCGTTGGTGGGCGATACGGTAGTGACGAAGCTATCGCCGGAAGGGAACGTACTTGTTTTCTCGACTTATCTCGGTTCGGCGGACGGCTCGTTATCGCGCGGGATCGCGGTGGCTCCGGACGGAAGCACGGTCGTTGGCGCTTACCAGTCTGGTGCCGCGACGTTTACTCCGGCCCCGGTGGTTTTGAACGCATCGACTGCTCGGGGGGTAATTTTCCGGTTCACGCCGGCGGGGACCGCGTTGCAATCGGTGACGTATCTGGGTGACGTCGTACCGAGTGCCGTTGCGGCGGATGCGACGGGAATGTATTTCGGTGGGGATAATCAAGGCAGTCGCCCGACATATACGGCGATCAATGCGCCGCCCGGACTTCCGCAGAACCGAGCGGACGACGGGATTTTGGGCAAGCTGAATCCGGCCGGGACGGCGTTGTTGTACTACACGCATTTTGGAGGGAGTGCCGAAGACACGGTCCGATCCATCGCTGTCGATTCGACGGGCGCCTTATACGCTGGTGGTGCGACGAAATCGTCGAACCTGAATTTGCAATCGCCTTTCCGCAGCACTTTGGGCGGATCGCAGGATGGCTTCGCTCTGAAGCTATCGCCGGCGGGCAATAGTCTCGTCTACGCGACCTATATCGGCGGTTCGGCCGACGACTATATTCAGGGAGTATCCGTTGATCCGTCTGGCGGGCTGGCGATTATTGGAACGACATTTTCGACGGATATTGTGCAGCAGGACTCTCAGCAGGCCGCTTCGGCGGGAGGCAAGCAGGAGGTTTTCGTAGTTAAGTTAACCGCGGCTGGCACCGGGCTTGCTTTCTCCACTTTCCTGGGCGGCACGGGTGAGGATTATGGCGGAGGAGTTTCCGCCACCGCTGGAGGCCATATCTACGTCACCGGGATCACCGACGGGGTTGGCTTCACAACGAAGAACGCCTTTCAGTCGGCGACGCCGGGTGGTTTTATCGCGTTCCTCACTAAGTATACGGCGAATATTACTCCGGGCGGACAGGTGCCGTCGGTAATTTCGGCAACTCCGACGGCGACGTCGGGCACGCAGCAGACGTTTACCTTCACGGTGGCTGATCCTGACGGGGCGGCTGACTTGGGAATTGTGAACGTACTGATCAATAACTTCCTGGACGGCCGAAACGCTTGCTATATTGCGTATTCCCGACCGGCGAACACGGTGTTTCTCGTGACGAACGATGGCTCCGGTCTGACTTCGCTGGCTTTGAATGGATCAGGCACAACGTCCAACGGCCAATGTACGATTATGGGCGCTGGTTCTTCGGTGGTGTCGAGCGGCAATACGTTGACGCTGACCTTGGTAGTGCAGTTTAACACCACGGCGTTTGCCGGCCGGAAGATTCTGTATGTGGCAGCCCGCGACGCGGCGGAGAACAACTCCGACTGGCAACCGATGGGTGTCTTCGGCGTCGCGACGCCGTTGGCGACCAATCCGATGGTGGTATCGTTATCGCCGGCATCCGGCACTGGAACGAGCGCCACGCTGACGATCACGTATCGGGATGCTACGGCAGGGAGCAATATACAACCGTCTCAGATCCTAATTGGCCGCGCGTTAGACGCTTCGAACGCGTGTTACATTGCCTTCGTCAACAGTACCAATGAGCTCTACCTGGTGAAGGACGACGGTGCCAACCTGCTCACGCCGGGAATCACGGCGGGGGCGGCATCCGGGTTCACCGAGAAGAGCCAATGTCGGATAGAGTCGGTTGGATCGAGTAAGTCGATTTCGGGCAACACGATGACGCTGACGGTGAAGATCACTTTCTACTCCGGCTTCTTCGGGCGGAAGATCATCTATGGCGGCACGCAGACCTTGGGCGGCGGCAATAGCGGATGGCATGCAATGGGGGCGTGGACGGTCCAGTAAGGACTAGGCGATGCGCTCAAACTCAATCACCTGATCGACCGGCGTGATCGCGGTGACATAAAGACAAGTCCCAGCGAGCTTTGGCAGCGCCCCGCGTACTTCGATGTAAGTATGCGGGGAGTTGCCGGGCCCGATGCGGAGCTTGTCTTTTCCTTTTGTGTAGGTAGCATGGCCGCGGCGGAGGACCCAGGCGTCCTTCACGGTGGGGTGCTTCTCCGCGCCTTCGAGCGTGCCGCCTTCGCGGAGGTTGATTTCGACGGCGAGCGGGACCTCGTCGGTGCCAGTGGCTTTGATGCGGAGACGGAAGCCCTTTGGCGTCTCGGTGAGTTCGGCGACGGTATCGAGTTGGCAGATTTCGGTGCGCTGGCGTTCTTCGCGCGTATCGTCGTAGGTTTCGGTGGTGATGAGGCGGGGCGGGGAGAAGGGCTGGTAGTAGCCGGCTTCGAGTTGCTGGGTTAGGACGAACGTGCCAGCCTTCTTTTCGAGAGTTTTGGCTTTGAATTGGCCTTTGCCGAAGAAGGCGGTAGAGAAGCGGACGGCGGTTACGACGGCGTCACCGTGGCGGAAGGTGAAGAAGCGGTCGCGGTCGCGGAGGATGGTGGCTGACATTGGCCCTCGGCGAATGCGGGCGAAGCCGGTGAGGGGGAAGAGCTTTTCGTAATTGTCGGGCAGAGGTTTCGAGGCGGGGAGTTGGAGGTCGAGGAGTTGGGGGTAACTGAGGTAGGTGGAGACGCCGGCGGCTTGGGCTTCGACGCCGCGGGCGAGGGCGGCCATTTGGCCGTCGCGGTCTTTCCAGGCGAGGTAGGCGATGCCGAGCCAGGAATTGAACATGGTGCCGCGCTGGTTGAGGTCTTGGCGACGGGAGATTTCGGTGACGACCTCGCCATCGGCGTGGATGAGGTAGAACATCGCTTGAAGGTTCTGGCGGACGGGGTTGAGGAGTTCGGGGCGGTTGAGATGGTGGGCGCAGATGGTGAGGGCGCGGTTGCAGATGCCGTTGTAGCCGATGGAGCTACGTTCGGTATATTGGCCGTCGGCGTCGATATCGATGGTTTCGGCGAGCCATTGGTCGATGCGGCGGAGGTAGCGGGGGTCGGGATAGAGGCGGTTGAGGAGGGCGAGAGCGGAGCAGGCGACCCAACGGTGGTTGGGGGTGTGCATGCCGCCGCGGATGAGCGCTTCGCCGGCCTTTTTGACGGCGGGGAGGACGAGGGCTTCGAACTCGGGGAAGCCATAAAGACGGGCGTTGAGCAGGGTGTGGCCGATGCCTTGGATGATGAAAGCCGTGTCGGGCGGAGAGTTGTAGTTGGTGATGGGCAGGTTCCAATTGCCATCGGGGGTTTGGATACGGGCGAAGCATTCGGCGGCGAGCTTCAGGCGTTCGAGGACGAGGGGATGATGGAAGTGGCGGGATTGGGGGTGGAGGTAGGCGCTAACGAAGGTATCGAGAATGCCGGCGGGGGAGCCTCCGTAGAAGAGGCCATCGGCCCCGGGGACATTGCCGCGATGGCGATGGGTGGGCCCGAGTTCCTGGCGCTTGATGAGGTCGTCGACGGATTTGTCGTGGGCGTCGAGTTTGGCTTGGGGCAGGGCGGGCGGGGTGGCGGCGGACAAGGTCGTCGCTGCTGCCGCGAGGGCGGCAGTCTTGAGGGCATCTCGGCGGTTCATGGTTATCCTTTTCGAACGCTGGCGCGGGCTTCCTTCATGATGGGCCCGTAGACGAGTTTGTCGAAGGGCGGGCAGCCGCTGGGGAATTGGCCGAGCGGGTGGTTTTTCTGGCGCATCAGGAAGGTGCAGTAGGTGAGCGTTTTGCAGACGCGGATCTCTTCGAGTTCGCCTTTTTCGACGGCGTCGATGGCGAAATCGGGGTAGGCGAGGGCGTTGCGGCCCATGCCGAAGATTTGAATATTACCGGCGGCGATGTTGTGAGCGGCGGCGTTGAGGGCGTAGATTTGGAGCCAGCTATAACCGGTGCCGACCATAGGGAGATCGGGGTGGGCGCGTTGCAGTTCGCCGGCGATGCGGAAGTGGCGGTCGACGCCGTCAAGCGGATGCTCGGGCTCTTCGTAATTGCCTTCGTCGGCTTTTTCGAAGGGTCGGCCGATGTGGGGGTTGTAGTAGGGGCAGCCGATGGAGACGTTGAGGAGTTGGACGCCCCATGCTTTGAACCAGCCGATGGCGGTTTTGACTTCGCTGAGTTCGGCGGTAAGTGGGTCCTGGTC
>JANODS010001601.1:0-3360 GCA_031412835.1 Acidobacteriota bacterium
TAGCTCCAAGGCAATAGGATCGCGCTCGGAGACGACTAGAGAGACGAGCGTGGGGGCGGATTCTACGAGGCTGTCGCGACGCTTCATCCGAGAAACTGCCGCGGCCTTTCCCTCGGCGACGGCTTTCGCGGAGAGGCGGTCCAGTTCTTCGGAGGTGTGGGCGAGGGGCAGAGATTCGACAAAAGAGTGAGGGCTCGGCAGGATCCAACTGATCGACTGCGGGGCGTGCTTAAGCGGCGTGAATAGAATGTGGCGGTTTTGTGGATTTACAGTGGCCGAACCCCAGAAGGGCCACTGGACGCATACCTGATCCGCGACCAGGGACACCGAGGCCCCGCAACGCTGTAGCGGCGGGGCATGGGTTTCGAGGAAGGCGGCGAAGTGGTCGAGCAAGGGAAATTCGAGAAGGTGACGTTGCACCAAGCCCAGCGCGGCGAGGATCATTCCTGCTTGGGCCGAGGTGGATTGGGCAATCAGGCCTGCACGCAAGTCTCGAGTGAGCTGGTCCATGATCACTAGTGTTAAACGAGCGCGCACCGTGTGTCGATAAAGATTCGTTAAGAATTCAATTCGCCCCGGTTCGATATGATGCGGGGTACTATGCGCTTCTTCCTTCTGTTGGTGTCTATGTGTTCCGTGTTTTGTCTGCAGGGCCAGACGGTCTCCGGGTCACTTTCAGGGACCGTGGTCGACCCATCGGGGAACGTGGTTCCCGCGGTGAGCGTAAAGCTGTCGAGCGAACGGACCGGAGAGGAACGAACGTCGACGACGAACGAAACGGGGGATTTCGTCTTCCCTGCCCTGCAGCCGGGCACGTATACGGTGACGGTGGAAGTTGCGGGATTTCGGCCGCTTAAAAAGACCGGCAACGTGCTGAGCGCGGCGGAACGGTTGAGCGTCGGCAACCTTGCTTTGACGGTGGGCTCGGTGACGGAATCGATCACGATTGCGGCGCAGGCGGTGACCGTGCAGACGAGTTCGACGGAGCATTCGGCGCTGATCGGCGCGCGGCAGTTGGAGCAGATCTCGATTCGAGGCCGAGATGTCGTCTCGATGTTGCGGATATTGCCGGGGGTATCGCAGACAGTGGACACGGAGTTTTTGGGTGGCAGTTTCGGTACGCAATCGCCGAACATCCAAGGGACGCGGAGCAACTGGAACAGCCTGCAAGTCGACGGGGTGACCGGGAACGACCTGGGCAGTCCGGGAACGTTCTCAAGCCCGATCAATATGGATGCCATTGGCGAGGTGAAGGTACTGATGAATAACTACCAGGCCGAGTATGGGCGCAACGGTGGCAGTTCAATCAACATCGTTACTAAGTCGGGGTCGCGGGAGTATCATGGCAGCGCCTATTGGTTTAAGCGCCACGAGAGTTGGAACGCGAACAATTTCTTCAATAACCGGACGGGGGTGCCGCTGCCGATCTACCGCTATTCCACCCTCGGGGCAACCGTGGGCGGGCCCGTGAATCTCGGCAAGCTGCTGCCGGGGAGCAAGGACAAGGTATTTTTCTTCTATTCGTTTGAGAAATCGTGGGTAAAGAATCCGCAGGCCGTTCGCCAAGTGACGGTCCCGACGGCGCTGGAACGTACGGGCGACTACTCGCAGACGGTGGATGTGAACAATCGGCCGATCCTGATTCGAGATCCGCTGGCGAATGCGAACTTCCCGAATAATGTAATTCCGGCGAGCCGGTTGGACCGGAACGGACAGGCGATGTTAAACATTTTTCCGCTGCCGAATCAGTTGAACCGGGCGGTGACGGGCGGCAACTTTAACTACCAGTTCCAGGAAGCGATTAATCAACCGCGGGACCAACATCTATTTCGGATCGACCTGCGCCCGACCGCGAACGACTCGATCAACGTTCGGGGGTCGACTTGGTATGCCGATTCGCTCGGCTATGCCGTGGCGGCGGGATCTTCCAATTGGGGCTTGATTCGGCAGCACTACACGTTTACAGATAACGGGATCGTGCTGAACTGGGCTCGGATTCTTTCGCCGCATACCGTGAACGAGTTTACTGGTGGCGTGCGGCACTCGGTGGAAAAGGGCCCGCCGGAGAGCGATGAGCAGTTAAAAAACGTGCTGCGCAAGGATCGGGGTTTGGCCGGCCTAGGCCAGTTCTATGGATCGAATAACCCGTTGGGTGTGATTCCGCAGGCGAGTTATGGGGGTGTCCCCGGGGCAGCGGCCATTACTTACGACGGCCGGTTTCCGCTGCGCGGAGCCGATACAGCCATCAACTTCAGCAACAACGTGACGCATACTTGGGGGCCCCATACCTTAAAGGCCGGGCTGAGCTTTGAACGGATTCGAAACTACGAGGGCGAGCAGGGGACCTACGGCGGCAGCTTTGCCTTTGGCCGCGACGTGAATAACCCGTTCGATAGTAACTACGCGTATTCCAATGCGGTGCTGGGGAATTTCGCATCGTACAGCGAATCGGCTTCGCGGCCTTCGAACGAGGGGCGGAAGACAACGATGGGATGGTTTGTACAAGATACCTGGAAGGTGAACAGAAAGTTGACCATCGACTACGGGATGCGCTTTGTGTGGTTTAACCAGTGGTTCCACGCGCGGGAGACCGCTTCGGCTTGGAACGCGGCGCTGTTCGATGCCAAAAAGATTCCGGCGCTGTACGGGCCGATTTCGACGCCGCAAGGGCGGAGAGCGGTGAATCCGCTGACAGGGGCGATTCTGCCGGCGGTGTTCATCGGGGCGTTTGTGCCGGGCAGTGGCGACCCTTTTAACGGTTCGGTCGTTGCTTCCGACCGTTCGTATCCGCGAGGCTTCCGGGACCAAGCGCCTGTGTTGTATGAGCCGCGATTCGGGATCGCCTACGACCCATTTGGCGATGGCAAGACGGCGATTCGGACCGGGTTCGGCATATTCCACAATACGGTGGCGCCGGGAGTGCGAGGGTTTTCGCAAAACCCGCCGACGCAGCAGACGCCGCAGGTTTATTACGGCAACCTGGGGACGTTTTTGACTTCGTCTGGAGTTCTCTTTCCGAACAACACTTCGACATTTGAGCGCAAGGCGGTGACGCCGTCGATGTATAACTTTACCTTCGGCGTGCAGCGGGATATCGGCCGAGGGACCGTGGTGGACGTTTCCTACGTCGGCAATGTCGGCCGACATTTGCAGGTGAGCAAGAACCTGAACGCCGTGCCGTATGGAGCGCGCTTCTTGCCGCAGAATGCGGACCCTTCTAACCCGGCGACGCCACTGCCGGACAATTTCTTCCGGCCCTTTCCGGGCTGGGGAAACATCAGTTACAACGATTTCTCGAGCACCTCGAACTACAACTCGATGCAAGTGACAGCGAATCGCCGGTTCGCGCGGGGTTTGTCG
>JANODS010001602.1:0-2110 GCA_031412835.1 Acidobacteriota bacterium
TGGGGCGGTTGGACGTGCAGGCCGACGACATTGCCGAGCGGGCGGTGCAGTTGGGCGGGGTGGCGCTGGGGACGATTCGGATGGCGGCCGCGGCGACGCAGATCGAAGAGTATTCGGCCGAGACGCGGGAAGGGAAGGACCATGTGAAGGCGCTCGTGGAGAGGACCGCGGCCTACGGCGCGGCGGTGCGGAAGGCGATTGACACGGCGGACAAAGCGGGCGACGCGGACACGACGGACCTATTCACGAGTATCTCTCGGGCTGTGGATAAGGACTTGTGGTTCCTTGAAGCTCACTTAGGCTAGGGGATGACGCACCGAGCGAAGATCCGGGTCCGTTATGCGGAGACGGATCAGATGGGCGTGGTGTATCACGCCAACTATGTGGTTTGGATGGAGGTCGGCCGCGTGGAGTTTGCTCGCGCGGCCGGCTTGCCGTATAAGGAGCTGGAGCAGGCGGGAGTCTACATGGCGGTGACGGAGGCGAGTTGCCGCTACTTGGCCCCGGCGCTCTACGATGTTGAGATTGAGGTGGAGACCCGGGTGGAGAAGGCGTCCCCGCGGGGACTCGCGTTCGGCTATACGTTTTGGCGGGGGGACAAGAAGCTGGGGGAGGGAACGACGCGGCATCTGTTCCTGAGCCGGGACATGAAGCCGACGCGGCTACCGGCTGAGTATCATGCCGTTTTTGGGATAAGCTAGCCCTCATGCGCGGATGCTTGGTAGGTTGCGGGTTCTTTGGCCAGATCCATTTGGAAGCTTGGCGGCGGATGCCGGATGTGACGATGGTGGGGACGTGCGACGCGGACCCGACGAAGGGGACGCACACGCGGCTGGACCAGATGTTGGACGAGCTGCGGCCGGACTTTCTGGACGTGGCGACGCGGCCGGAGCTGCATTTGGAGATGGTCCAGATGGCCGTGGAGCGGGGGATTCCGGTGATCTGCCAGAAGCCGTTGGCCCCGCGCTGGGACGACGCGGTGAAGATGGTGGAGACGGCTGAGGCGGCGGGCGTGCCCCTCGTGATCCACGAGAATTGGCGATGGCAGCCGTGGTATCGGGTGGTAGCGGCGGAGTTACAAAAGGGTCTAATTGGCGAGCCGGTGACTTACACGTTCCGGGTGCGGAAGTTCGATGGGGACGGGCCGGACGCGTATCCGGCGCAGCCCTATTTCCGGGGTTATGAGCGGCTGTTGTTATATGAGACGCTGGTCCACCCTTTGGATACGGCGCGGTATTTATTTGGGGATATTGCTGGGGTTTACGCACAGGCGCGGCAGGTGAACCCGGCGATTGTGGGGGAGGATCAGGTGTTGTTGGTGACGTCGCACGGGAGCGGGTTGGGCGGGTTGATTGACGGGCACCGGTTCCTGGATTTGCGGCCGGATTCGCCGCCGTTGGGGGACTTTACGGTGGACGGGGTGGGAGCTTCGCTGGTGGTGGATGCGGGCGGGGATGTGTGGCTGTGGAACGGGCGGGAGCGGAAGATGGTGTGGCAGAACACGGTGGGGCAGGGCTATCGGGGGGATAGCGTGAAGGCGGTCTGTCGGCACTTTGTGGACGAGTTGCGGGGCGAGCAACGGTTCGAGTCCTCGGGCCGGGAGTACCTGAAGACGGTGGCTTGTGTGGAGGCTGGGTATCGGAGCATGGCGTCGGGCCGGGCGGAGAGTACGCGGGCACCCGTTAGCTAGGTGCGCTTGTCGCTAACGAGGGCATTGTGGGGGCCGTTGGTGACGGGGGCGCGGTCGCTATTGGGGTGGCAGGTTGGGTCGAGATGGGAGGACGCGGACCTTTAGGGAGCTGCCGGCGACGGGGCCTACGTAGACTCGTTGGGTCGCTTTGACGAAGTCGGTGCGCTTGGCTTTGGGGATGTCCATGAACTTTTGGGGGTTGCGGTCCACTAGTGGGAACCAACTGCTTTGGACCTGGACCATGACGCGGTGGCCTCGGCGGAAGGTGTGGAAGACATCGGGGAGGGTGTATGCTATCTGCTCGATTTGACCGGGGACCAAGGGCTCTGCCTTTTCGAAGCTCTTGCGGAACTTGGCGCGGAAAGGCTCCCCTCTTACTAACTGCTGGTAGCCTCCCATCTTTAAGTTCTTGGGGTTGGG
>JANODS010001603.1:0-2259 GCA_031412835.1 Acidobacteriota bacterium
GGGGAGGGACGGGGCCCAGTTCCGGTTTTCGGGCATTTGGAGTGGCGGCGGGGGGACGGGCTTGGTTTGGGTCTGATCGGATTGGCGTGGGAGTTGTGGGGGAGGGACGGGGCCCAGGTCCGGTTTTGGGGTATTGGAGGGGCGGCGGAGGGGCGGGCTTGAAGTGGGTCTGGTCGGATTGGCATCGGAGTTGCGGGGGAGGGATTGCGCAGATGGGGCTGTGGAGGGGAGGGCTTGGTTTGGGTCCAGTCGGATTGGTATTGGAGTTGCGGGATTGAGGGGACAGATGGGCGCGGGGTTTAGTCCGGATGAACTGGGCACGGGGCTGGGTCGGGTTTGCCGTCTCGGGGTGGCGGTCGGCGGCCGACGGCTTGGCCGTTTGGCGCGGGATCCGGTTTGAGGCGGGACAGACGGGCGCGTCGCTGGGTCTCGAAGTTGTTGGTTAGGCGCTGGGATTCGATGGATTCGGTCGTTTATTCGAGTTCGGTCCCGCATGGCCGGGAAGGCTCGTCGTACCATCAAAGAAGACGCTATGACGACGTGCTATTTTGACGCTTTTTCCGGGATCGCCGGGGATATGACCGTGGGAGCCCTCATCGACGCGGGTGCCAACGGCGACTCGGTCATCGACTGCCTGAAATCGCTCAATCTCGGCGCATCGTATCGATACGAAAAAACTAAACGCCGGGGCTTGGCCGCTACCAAATTTCATGTCGACGGTGGCCAACAAAAAGACCATCGACACCTCCCTCACATCGCCAAAATTATCGAAGGCGCCGCCAGTATTTCACCCCTCGCCAAACAGAACGCTATCGCCATCTTCGTCAAACTCGGCGAAGCCGAAGCTCACGCTCATGGCATCCCCATGGATCGCGTTCACTTCCACGAGGTCGGCGCGGCGGACTCCATCTCCGATATCGTTGGAGCCTGTATCGCCCTCGAACTCCTCGGCGTCGACGAAGTCGCCTGCTCTCCCATCAACGTCGGTAGCGGCTTGGTCGAGACGGAGCACGGCACTCTCCCGGTCCCCGCTCCGGCCACTGCTCAACTCCTTATCGGCAAGCCCATTTATTCGAAAGGCCCGTCGATGGAACTGACAACTCCGACCGGCGCGGCGATTGTCGCCACCCTCGCGACCCATTTCGGTGTCCTGCCCGCGATGTCGATTCGCTCGACCGGGCTCGGTGCCGGGACCGCCGATTTCCAGGTTCAGGCGAACGTCCTTCGGGCTGTGATCGGCCAACGCGCCGCCGCAAGTGAGGTCACTTTTGTGAACGTACTGGAGGCGAACATTGACGACGCTTCTCCACAGGTCTTGGGCTACGCGATGGACCGGTTGTTCGCGGCGGGCGCACTGGATGTGGCTTTGCAGCCGATCCAGATGAAGAAGAATCGTCCCGGCTCGCTGCTGAGCGTGATCGCCAAGCCGGAGGACACGGAGGCGCTTGCGGCGATTATGCTAAGTGAAACCACCACCATCGGCCTGCGCATCACGACGGCGGAACGTCGCGTCGCGGCTCGCCGCATGATCCGTGTCGACACCCCGTGGGGCAAGGTCCGCATGAAAGTCACGGCGCAGGGGGCCACGCCCGAATACGACGATTGCCGGGCTTTGGCCGAGGCCAGTGGCGTCCCGCTTCGAGACGTCCTGGCGCAGGCGCAGTATTCCTATATCAAAGAATTTTAGCCAATGAATCGATATTCCCTTATTACCTGGATTTGTTCCGGCGGGATGGCTCCTGGCGGCGGTCGGCGGCGGACGATGACAGGAAATGATCGAGAATGCCGGATGAACGGCGGAAGCGTTTCAAAAGAGTTCAACTAAATGGATAAGTACTACCTCACTACCCCGATCTACTACGTCAATGCCGCCCCGCATATCGGCCATACGTACACGACCATCGCCGCTGACGTCATCAAGCGGTACAAGCAGATGCAGGGATTCGACGTCGTGCTCACCACGGGCACCGACGAACATGGCTTGAAGATTCAGCGCTCGGCGGAGAAAGCCGGACAGACTCCAGAGGCTTTTACGGCCGCCGTGGCGGCCGAGTTCAGCGAAACCTGGAAAAAATTCGGCTTCTCGCTCGATCACGAGCAGCGCACGACCGACCCGAAACATGCCGCCAATGTCCAACGCCTTTTCAAGGCCTGTCTGGCGAACGGGTTCATCTACAAGGGCTCGTATACGGGTTATTATTCGGTCGTCAATGAAGCGTTTGTGCCGGACGCAAAAGAAGGCGACGTCGACCCGGAGAC
>JANODS010001604.1:0-1878 GCA_031412835.1 Acidobacteriota bacterium
CCAGCGCCACTTTTCCGGATGTCCTTGAAACCACCCAATTCCTGGTGGATGCCCAGCTTCTGGACAACTACTTCAGCAGGTCCGGCCGCGTCCTCACCGAAGTCCAGCAGCGCGCTATCGCCGGTGTCGGAACATTAGCCAATATCTTCGGCCCCTCCAATGGCGCCGGCCGTATACATCCCACGAAATTCTGTCCCCCGGAGCTCCTCAACGAACTCCGCTACCATCCCACCCAGAACCGCTCCGGCGCCCGCTGCGACATCTTTGACCACAACGTCAACGTCTACGGCCGCGACCCGCTCACCGGCTTCGCCCGCCGCGCCATCGATAACGTCGGCGTCCAGTACGGCCTCGCCGCCCTCAACTCCGGCACCATCACCCCAGCCCAGTTCCTCGACCTCAACGACAAGATCGGTGGCTACGACAACGATGGCAACCTCGTCCCCACCCGCGCCATCGCCGACCCGCTCGCCCTCCGCGCCGCCTATCAAACCGGCCCCATCACCTACGCCGGCCTCGGCCTCGCCCGCATCCCCATCCTCGATATCCGCAGCTACCTCGACCTCACCCCCCGTGGCGACGTCCATCTCAAATACCACTCCTACGCCCTCCGCGAACGCCTCCAAGCCGCCAACGGCAACACCGCCAACTACGTCATGATCACCGCCCCCAACCAAGGCCCCGTCGCCAACACCGTCGCCTCCTACGCCATCACGAAGATGGACGAGTGGCTCACCAAAGGCGCAAAGCCCGCCGACCTCGTCGACGCCTGCCACGCCCCCACCGGCGAGCGTATCGTCGAAACTCAGACCTTCTCCGGCGGCCGCTGCAACCAGCTCTATCCCACCTTCCCCCCGCCCCGCATGGTCGCCGGCGGTCCGGTGACCAACAACATCCTGAAGTGCCAACTCAAGCCCATCGACCCCGCCGACTACCCCGCCGCCTTCTCCCCGGCTCACCGTAAACGCCTCGAAACCATCTTCCCCGAAGGCGTCTGCGACTGGACCAAGCCCGGCGTCGAACAGCAAAAGCCCCTCGGCACCTGGCTTCACTTCTAGGGGATCGCGTGAAGTTACTCCTCGCTCTCGCCATCACCCTCTTCACCGGCGAAGGAACGCGCCACCCTTTGCCCGCCGCCATGCCCGGCGGCATCGCCGTTTTTGACGCGGACAACGACGGCCTCCTCGATCTCTACCTCCCCAACGGAGCGCCCCTTCCCGCGGGCTTGAAGACCTCCCCCGCCCACTCCAACCGCTTCCTCCACAACGATGGCAACCTCCAGTTCACTGACCGTACCGCCGCCTCCGGCCTCGCCGGAACAGGCTACGATATCGCCGCCACCGCCGGCGACTACGACCACGACGGCCTCACCGATCTCCTCGTCTCCGGCCTCCGCGGCATCACCCTCTATCGCAACCTCGGCCAAGGCCGCTTTGAAGACGTCACCGCCAAAGTCGGGCTCGACAACCACGGCCGCTGGTCCGTCGGTGCCGCCTGGCTCGACTATGATCGCGACGGCCAACTCGACCTCTTCGTCGTCAACTACGTCCAATGGAACCCCGCCACCGAGCGCGCCTGCGTCGTTGATGGCCGGCCGGATTTCTGCCATCCCCGCTTCTACCCCGCCCAGCCCAACGCCCTCTTCCGCAACAACGGCCAAGGGCGCTTCACCGACGTTTCAAAGGACTCCGGCATCGCCGCCCACGCTGGCAAGGGCATGGCCGCCGCCGTCGCCGACTTCAACGCCGACGGCTACCCCGACATCTTCGTCTCCAACGACCGCGTCTTCAACTTCCTCTTCCAGAACACCGGGAAAGGGACCTTCCAAGAGGTCGCCTTCGACCGCGGCGTCGCCGCCCCCGCCAGCGGCGATCCCCC
>JANODS010001605.1:0-3482 GCA_031412835.1 Acidobacteriota bacterium
CTTCCCAGAGGCCGAAACGAGGGTTCCCAGCGCTGTCTGGCGCTACGGGTATCGGCGGCAAATCGCTCTCCCACAACATTCTCCTGACTTTACTATATATCTCGTCAGGTTCAACCTCCCCCCCGCCCCACCCGTAACAAATCCCCCGCCGCGCTAAACATCTGCACGTCCGCAATATCCCCAAACACCGCCCCCTCCAACTCCACCCGCAAACTACCCACCGACACCGCCAGCGGAGCCCCCAGCTCCACCCGAATCTGCGCCATCGCCCCCGTCGGAACAGTAACTGGCCTAACTTCTAAGTTAGCCGCCTGCACCAACAGAGGTAGAAAGACACACCCCAGTCGCAACAAAGCCCCACCTCGCCATTGACTCAATCCGCTTTCACTACACTTAGTTCGCCGCACCCCAAACTCACCGCACGCCAATCACCACGAAGTGTCGGGAAGAAAACTCATTCGCCGTTGAAGGCCTGGAGAAGATCGTCCGGCAGCGGCTCGAAGAAGCTGTCGGACACCCCGAAGCCTTCCCAGAGGCCGAAGCGAGGGTTCCCAACGCTGTCTGGCGCTACGGGTATCGGCGGCAAATCGTTCTCCCACAACATACTCCTGACTTTACTATATATCTCGTCAGGCTCAACCTCCCCTCCGCCCCACCCGTAACAAATCCCCCTCCATCTCCTGCCCCTCACTCCGCGCCTCCACCGCGCTCCTCGGATGCGGCGAATGCCCCGGCGACCACCTCGCCTCCGGCGACACAAACGACAGCGCCCAACTCCGACGCGGCCGCCCACTCCGGTTCGCCGGAGACCGATGCCACAAATTCCCATGATGCGCTATCGCGCAACCCGCCCCCGTCACCGCCGCCACCCCCGGCTCCTCTTCCCCCACATCCATCGGCGCCAAACTCGCCCGCGGATCGTCCTCCCCCGTCAGCCCCCACCGCGCCCGCCGCTCTCCCCCCACATGGCTCCCGAACAAGTAATACAAACACCCGTTCTCCGGAGTAACATCGTCCAGCGCCACCCACAAAGTCAACCCATCCGGTCGATCCAGCGGTAAGTACGAATAGTCCTGATGCCAATCCATATCCACCCCGCCCGAAGGCTTAAACAACAGGTGGTCATGGAACAGTACTAACTCCGGAATCCCCAGCGCCTCACAAGTCACTCGCCCCAAATGCGGCACTAACTCCGCCAACGCAGCCGACTTCCGCCACGGATCATGCACAATCCGCGCATACGGCCCCTCCACCGCCGAATCCATCATCCCCTCAAGCGCCCCCCGCACCACCCCCAACTGCCCCTCATCCAATACCCGACCCAACGCCGCCGCCCCCAGCGTCTCGAAGTCCGCCCTCGGATCCACACTCAATTCCATGCCTCATCCTATCAGCCTCAATTGAATGACATCATGGAAGCCATGCGAGTCGTCATCGCCCAATACGAAGGCATCGACGCCACCCCCGTCCTCCCCCTCGCCGCTGGCTGTCTCGTCGCCGCTGCCCGGGTCGATCCCGCCCTCGCCGCCGTCGAATTCTCCATCGTCATCGAACGCCGCCCCCTCGCCCAAGCCGTCGCTGAACTCGGCCAGCCTACCATCCTCGGCCTCTCCCTTTACCCCTGGAACGCCGCTTACTCCCTCGCCGTCGCCCAGGCCGCCCGCACCGCCCATCCCGACTGCCTCATCGTCGTCGGCGGCCCCTCCGTACCCCGCCGCGACGAACGCGTCCGCCGCTTCCTCGCCGACAACCCCGCCGTCGACGTCCTCGCCTTCGGCGAAGGCGAAATCACCTTCCGCGAACTCCTCCGCGCCCATCTCGCCGGCGACACCTTCCACCACATCCCCGGCATCGCCTTCCGCGACCACATCACCGCCCCACCCGGCCGCGTCAACGACTTCACCCCCACCGCCTCCCCCTATCTCGACGGCACCTTCGACGAACTCATCGCCCGCCACCGCCATCGCTTCACCATGGCCCTCTGCGAAACCAACCGCGGCTGCCCCTTCTCCTGCACCTTCTGCGATTGGTCCCTCACCAAGAAGGTCGTCGAGTTCCCCCTCGCTCGCGTCTTCGCCGAACTCGACTGGGTCGTCGCCCACGGCTTCAGCCACATCATGCTCGCCGACGCCAACTTCGGCATCCGCCCCCGCGATACAAGCATCGCCCGCCGCCTCGTCGAACTCCGCCAAACCACCGGCCTCCCCGCCACGTTCTACTTCTACCTCACCAAAAACAACCACGGCCGCAACCTCGAAACCATCGAAATCCTCCAAGCCGGCGGCATCGGCACCTGGGTCGGCCTCGCCGTCCAGGATTTTGACGACGACGTTCTCGAAGCCGTCAAACGCGACAACATCCAAACCGGCGAAGCCATGAAACTCCGCGCCATCTGCGGCGAACGTGGCATCCCGACTTTCAACGAGCTGATCCTCGGCCTCCCCGGCCAGACCTACCAATCCTTCGCCCGCACCATCGCCACCGCCATGCCCCCCCTCCCCCGGCATGACTTCGTCCTCTTCCTCTGCCGCCTCATCGACAACACCGAACTCGGCGATCCCGAATCCCGCGAACGCTTCGGCATTCAAACCCGCCGCTGTCAATGGAAAACCTCCACTGCCGACTGGGACCCCATCATCGACGAGTATCAGGAGGTCGTCGTCGGAACCAAAGACATGCCCCTCGCCGACTGGCGCCGCGCCTACCGCCTCTCCTTCTTCGCCGCGGCTCTCTACAATCTCCGCCTCCTCCGCGTCGTGCTCCAGCACGTCGTCGATGCAACCACCCTTCCGCTCGAAACCGTCCTCGAACGCCTCTCCGACGGCATGGACCACGCCCCACCCGGCTCTGTCTACGCCGACCTCGGCGAAACCATCCACCGCTATACAGACTCCCTCTTAGCCGGCGGCCCCTTCGTCCTACCCTTCGCTGACTCCGCCATCGACGCCCCCATCCCCGTCGACGAAGCCATCGCCCTCATCGCCCTCCGCCGTTACGACGAATTCCTGCAGGAAACCGCGGCCCTCATCCCCGCCGACGCCGAAGCCTTCCGCTATCAATCCCTCATCACCCCCCGCTGGCAACGCCCCGAGCCCATCGACCAAAACTTCTCCCTCGACTGGCCCACCTACGCCGCCACCGGCGTGAAAAACGCCCGCCCGACCCAAGTTCGTTTTACCCCCAACAGCTTCGTCAGCTCGCCAACTTTCCGCGACTTCGCCAGCACCCACTTCGCCTACATCCGCACCCGCCTCGACGTTGGCCGAGTCGAAACCTTGAACCACCCACCGCCCACCGCCCCGCACTTTATCGTCCTCCCCGCCACCGCCATCGTCCTTCTCACCATCCTCCTCCTGCCCCTCGCCACCCTCGGCCAAACCCGGCCACCCCACACCCCCCAAGCCCAACGCGGCCAAGTGCTCGTCCAGAAATCGCCCAAAGGCGTCGCCTGCGGCACCTGCCATTCCCTCGGTAACATCGGC
>JANODS010001606.1:0-7141 GCA_031412835.1 Acidobacteriota bacterium
CTCGCCAAACTCCTCTTCTCCCTCAAAGAAAAGAACACCGAAGCCCTCATCGGCGGAGTTGCCGAGGTCCTGGCCGCCGAAGGCATCCGCCTCGTCGATTCCACCCTCCTCCTCAAGCCGCTCCTGGCTGGAGAAGGCGTCCTTACCAAGCGCAAACCCAACGCCGACGAAGAAAAGGAAGTCCGCTACGGCCGCCGTATCGCCGGAGCCCTCGCCGATTTCGACGTCGGCCAGGCAGTCGTGATCTGTGACCGCGCCTGCGTCGCCCTCGAAGCCATGGAAGGCACCGACGCCATGCTCCGCCGCGCCGCGACGCTGACCAACGGCCGACCCCTCCGCCTCATCAAAAGCTCCCGTCGCCGCCAGCACATGCTCTTCGACGTCCCCGTCGCCGGCCTCGCCACCATCGCCACCATGCGCGAAACCAACGCGACCATCCTCGCCTGCGACGCCGGGCGCACCCTCCTCCTCGACAAAACGGAAATGATCGCCCAAGCCAACGCCGCCGGCATCTGCATAGTAGGCTACAAAGCAGATGCGTAAACTCCGACTCGCCGTCGTCGGCGCTGGTGCCTTCGGCCGCAATCACATGCGGGTCATCCGCGCCCTTCCAAACGCCGAACTCACCGCCGTCTGCGATTCGAACCCGGAACAAGCCCAGGCCGCCGCCCTCGAATTCGAAACCCGCGCCGTGCCGCTCGCCGAACTCGCCGACCTCGTCGATGCGGCCATCGTCGCCGTCCCCACCTCGGCCCATGCCGCCGTCGGCTGCGCTCTTCTCGAATCCGGCATCGACGTCCTCGTCGAAAAGCCCATCGCCCCCACCATGGCCGAGGCGAACGCCCTGGTCGATGCAGCCGCCCGCCATGGTCGCGTCCTCCAAGTCGGCCACCTCGAACGCTTCAACCCCGCAATCACCGCCCTCGCCGAACGCATCACCGTCCCCCTCTTCTTCGAGATCCATCGCCTCAGCCTCTTCACCCCCCGCGCTCTCGATGTCGATGTCGTCCTCGACCTCATGATTCACGACATCGATATTCTTCTGGCGCTGACCGGCAAGATGCCCGAAGAAGTCCGCGCCGCCGGTATCTCGATTCTTTCGGAAAAGGTTGACATCGCCAACGTCCGCCTCGCCTTCCCCGGCGGCTGCGTCGCCAACGTAACCGCCAGCCGCGTCTACACCGAACGCGTCCGCAAAATGCGCGTCTTTCAACCGCATCAGTACATCTCCCTCGACTATCACAAACAAGAAGCGGTGGCCTTTTCCGTCTCCGGCGACCGCCAAATCGGCTACGATCCCTTCCGCATCACCAAGGCGGAACCGCTCGCCCTGGAACTTGCCCATTTCGTCGAATGTGTAACCAGCCGCGCCACGCCCCGCGTCGATGGAGTTGAGGCTCGAAAAGCATTGGCCGTCTCGCTCGATATCATGAGCCACATCGCCGCTCATGCCGAGACCATCGCCGCTACCCTGGCCGCTCACCCCACTTTGCCGTGACCACTGACCCACTCGACTTGAAGCCATTGCAAAAAGAGTTGCCAACTCTTTACGGCGTCGATTCTCGCCTCGAACCCCGTCCCTGGCTGCGCATCATCGGTTCGTCGCTCGGCGTGCACCTGCTGTTCGCCCTTCTTGCCTGGGACCTGCCAATCTTCAAAGCCCGCTCACCTCGTTCTGACGAGCAAATGGTGGTCAGAACCGTCACTCCTCTCTACCTCCCCTACGTCGAACCCACCCAGCCTGAACCCAGCAAGAAGAAGATCGACCGGTCATTTGACGAAAACAGCCTGAAACCCCGCCCCAATATTCAAATCCCCCAGGGCCAGCCCTCCACCGCCCGCGCCGCCGCCCGCATCCCCGCTCCCGTCACCGGCCAGCCGGAACCCGCCCGTCTCCCGGAGCCCCCGAAAATCGAAACGGCCCCTCAGCCCACTCGGACCCTCGCTCCCGGCTCCCTCGGCCTCCCCACCGCGCCTCCCCCTGAAACCAAACCGAAAATCCAATTCGAGTCCATCGGTTCCATGGGCAGCAGTGGCGTCAGTCCCGGGTCTGGCGCGGGCACCGTCCCCATGCCGCCCGCCCGGTCCATCACCGAGATCGCCCGCGGCAGCAACCGCTCCGGCGGCGGCATCGTCGTCGGCGACGGGGCTGGAGAAGGCATCGGCGGAGTCGGCCCCGGAATCGATCTACCCCCCTCCCCCGGCAAAACCGGCAGCAATCTCGAACTTCTCAGTGACCCGATGGGCGTCGACTTCCGACCGTACCTCATCCGCATCCTAGCCGCCGTGCGACGCAACTGGCAATCGGTCATCCCCGAAAGCGCCCGCCTCGGCCAGCGCGGCAGAGTCATCGTTCAGTTCTCCGTCGACCGCCAGGGCCGTGTGCCGAAACTGGTTATTTCGGCACCCTCCGGTGCCCCTGCCCTTGATCGTGGCGCGGTCGCCGGGATCAGTGCTTCCAATCCCTTTCCGCCGCTCCCATCGGAGTTCAAAGGCGAGCAGATCCGATTGCAGTTCACGTTTACCTACAATCAGCAAAACAGTGGTATCCGCTAGCTCTATTTCTTCTGCGCGTCGTGCTTTTGCTTCGCCAGATCCCGGCTAATATTGTCTTGTCGCGCTTCAATCCGAGCCCGTTCCGCCGCGCTCAGTCCGCCGCCGTCCACTCGATCCTGCTTCACCTTCTGATCCAGGTTCCGCTGACGAGCCCGGAGACGAGCCGCTTCCTTTTCGGTCAGCTCCCCGCTCTTCACCCCTTGCTTCGTCCGCGCCTTCTGACGGTCCTCCCGGTTCTCAATCCGCTGCGCGAAGGTGTCCGTCGAGCCGATGGCCATCGCGAGCGCTGTCGCTAAGAATATCGATTTCATCATAGTTCTCTAAACGCATACTCGAAAGAACAGTTGCGGCAGTATCCTGGTATCGCATGAGCACTAAGCTTTTTTTTGCCCTCTCTGTTTACTCGATCCTCGCCGCCGTCGCCGCGGTCGTGCTCACCGAGCCCCGCCTTAAGGCCGGGGTGCTCGTCCTGATGGCAGCGCTAGCCTGCAAAACGTGGATCGGCGAACTCAAACAACGCTCCGAGCAGAAAGTAAGGCCCCCCTCCAACCCTGGTGCCGAAAGCGAGTAGTCCTTAGGTCGAGGTACTCCCCCCATTTGCGCTCTTTTTTGCCCCGTTCGGTCTATGAGTCTCTAAGGTGAAATCGTTCCCCTAAGGCAGCACTCTTACGGACGGGTAATTGCTTTCCGAACTGGTAGGATCGCCTTAGTCGATGTGATTGCCTCTCAAAACGTACTAGGCTGTTCCGCTCTGAAACCTCCTAGTGCCGATGTGGGACCCAAACGCGCTAGCCGCGTTCCACAGTGGAACAGGCTTCCAGTTTCGCCTTAGTCGATCCGGCTAGGAATGGGGAATCACGAAAACGAACAAGTCCATATTTATCAATTCTTTGGCTTCGACCTTTATGAGCACTTTACCTGCCCCCCAGCTCTCGACTCCCCAATGGTCCCTAGGATGCACTACTCAGGTTGCTCCGCCGCCCCCCAGGCGCAGTAAAATTCCCAATCGAATGCCTGAGGAACGACTGATGTCCACCGCTACCGCGCCCGCCCCCACCCTTGTTCTGGCCGACCCGATTGCAGTTAAGCCGGTCGACCATGCCAAGCGCGACGCCATCATCCTGGAACACCTATCGCTCGTCAAAGCGATCGCCGTCCGAGTTCATGAGAACCTGCCGGTCCATGTCGATCTCGACGACCTGGTCCATGCCGGCATCCTCGGCCTCTTCGATGCCGCGACCAAGTTCGACGACCAAAAAATGGTCTCGTTCTCGAGCTATGCTAAACACCGGATCAAAGGCGCAATCCTCGATAGCCTCCGCCAGCTCGATTGGGCCAGCCGCGACCTCCGCCGTCGCCACAAACAAATCGAAAATGTCACCCGCGACCTGACCGGCGAACTTCAGCGGTCGCCCTCGGAAGCGGAACTAGCGCAGCGCATGGGAGTCGAAGTCGACCGCTGGCGCCAAATGGTCTTAGACCTCAGAAATGTCGGCTTGGTCTCGGCCTCAACTCGTCCCGCCGAGCAGGAAGACATGCCCGCTCCGGATTTTCCCGCCAAAGTCGAGAGCCAACCGGATCGCATCTGCGCCCACGAAGAGCTTCGCGGCGTCCTCGCCACCGCGGTGAAAACCCTACCGGAGCGCTACCAAAAGGTTGTGTTTCTCTATTACTCCAACGAACTCACGATGAAAGAAATCGGCGGCATGCTCGGCATCAACGAGAGCCGGGTCTCGCAAATCCACAAAACGGCACTCGAGAAAATGGCGAGTGTCCTGCAAGAAGCTGGCATCAGTTCCAGCCGAGCTTTCTAACTCTACCGAACCGTGATGCGATAGGGCATCAGCTTCATCATTCCCCCCGTCTGCCATAGTTCGATGGGCAGGCCCCCGGTAAATTCGGCCACCAGCTTCCGCGCCATCCGTGTTTCTGTCGAGACGCTTTGGCTTTGATTCAGCAACTGCTCAAAAAGCGACTTCTTCCGCGGGAAAATCAGTAACCGTACCTTCTCAGTTTTTGCGATCTTCGCTCTCTCTTTCACGAGCTCCACCGCCCGGTCAAGTCCGCCCAGTTCATCGACCAACGAGCGATCTTTGGCTTGGCTTCCCAGCCACACCCGTCCCTGAGCCAACTCGTCAATCTCCTCAAATTTCTTCTTCCGGCTCTCGGCCACAATCCCCACAAAAGTCTTGTAAATCTCCTCGACACCTTCCCGAAGCTTCTTCCGCCCGCCTGGCGTAAGCTCGTAATACTCTGAATCAATCGCGGCGTTCTGGCCGCGTTGAATCAGATCCTTCGTCACGCCGAGCTTGTCGTAAAGTCCTTTGAGATTCACCTTTCCGTAGATCACGCCAATCGAGCCCGTAATCGTGTTCGGATACGCCAGCACCGGATCCCCCGTCATAGAAATGTAGTATCCGCCCGATGCCGCCACATCCGACATTGAGATCACCATCGGCTTCTTTTTGCTCAACAACTTCACTTCCCGCAAAATCTCGTCGGAGGCCACCGCATCGCCACCCGGAGAATCGACCCGCAAAATTACCCCCTGAATCGATTCGTCCGCTCCCACTTCGCGCAGAACCTTCAGCGAATTCGCCACCGTAATCGATCCATCCTCCCCGAAAGCGTCCCCGCTAGAACCCCCGCGCACAATCGCCCCGTCGCTCACGATAATCGCCACCTTGCTCTTGCCCTCGGACCCTCCTGCCTTCAGATAATCCGTAAAAGAAACCCTTTTAACCTCCGCTCCACCCAGCGCCTTCTTCACCTCGTCAAAGAACTGGTCTTCGTAAATCGCGGCGTCGACAAGTTTCAACTTCACCGCCTGCTCGGCCAGAAACGGACCTTCGTCAATCGTCGCCTTCGCCTGCTCGGCGGACATCCTCCGCGCACTCGCTACGGTCTCGACTAAATGCCCATACAGCCCGTCAAGCACCGAGTTCAGCACCTCCCGGGTTTCCGGCGTCATACCGGTCCGAGTATAGGTGTCCAAAGCGTCCTTGTACTTGCCAGCGTGCTCGGCCTCCATCTTGGCCCCGATCTTGTCGAGCGCACCTTTGAAGTAAGTCACCTCAGCCCGTACGCCTTTCATATCTAACAGGTCCTCGGGCACCATGTAGATCTTGTCCGCCGCTGTCGCCAAGTAATACTCAGGCGTTCGGGGCGCGCGCAACAACACGAGCAAAGGTTTGCCCGATTTCTTAAACTCCAGCAGGTCACCCCGCAACTCCTCCAACTTCGCCCAACCCACCGAAATCCCCCGCGGCATCAAAACCACCGCCTTAATCTTCGGGTCCACCGCCGCCCGTTTCAACCCCTGCCAAATATCGATCACGGTCACTTGCGAGGAGTCGGGCAGAAACGGCAGCCCCATATCGAACCCCGCCTTCTCCGGCACCTCCCCCTCCAATCGCAAAATCAGCGTCCCGTCCTTGGCGATCGTCGGCTTGCTATCGCCAAACTTAGCCATCGCCAAAATGGCAATCAAGACAAACATCCCGGCCAGCGCCAAGCCGACCACTAACCCAATGATGAATTTCTTCATGTTCTACTCGCCGTTCAAAATCAGATCCACCCGATTGCTCACTTCCCGCAGGTATTTCGCATCCCCCCGCGCCAACTCCACCGTCGCATAGCTCTGGTACCCGATCTCCCCAAACGCCTTATGGACCTCCTTCCAGTTCAGGTCCCCCTCCCGCAAATCCACGAACTCCGGCACCCGCTTCTTAATCAAGGCATTGCTTTGGTTCTTGAAGTCTTTGAAATGCACCTTCGCGATCCGTTTGCCCAACGTCCGAATCCAATCCTGCGGATACCCATAGAGTAGGATGTTCCCCACGTCAAAGTAGGCCGCTACATATGGGCTCTGAAACCCATCCACGTATTGCGCGAACTCCATCGGCGAAAGCAAAAACTTGTTCCAAACATTTTCAATGCAGATCTTCACCTTCAGCTTCTCCGCCTTCGGGATCAGTTTCTTGATCTGCACCACACTCCGCGAGTACGCTTCGGAGTAGCGCACCGTATCGTTCACCACCGCCGGAACCAGCAACACCGTATCCGCACCCCAAGCGGCCGCATTCTCCAGGCTCGTCTCCATGCCCTTCATGCTCTTCTCCACCGCGGCCGGGTCTGGCGACGACAAAGGAAAGTTCCAATGCGCCATATTCATCACCGAGTGAATCTTCATGCCCGTCTGCTCTGACGCTTTCCGCAGAGCATCCACCTCGGCGGGATCTTCCAGGGTCTGCCCCTCCACCGCGTCGAAGCCAACGTCTTTGGCCATTTGCAGCTTTTCCCGATAAGTCAACTTTTCGGGCATCATCGAAACCAAAACGCCCTTCTTGATGGGGAGCTTATTGGCTGCCGCCAAAGGAGTCGCGGCCAGGGCCGCCGTTGTGCTGAGGAGAGATCGCCGGGTCATCGTTCGATCATATCGCTTCTGCGTTGCTGTATCGGCCTGGCCCGCTACAGAGCCCCGGCCGTCAACGCATCCTTCGCCACGGCCTCCTCCCACAATCCCGTCCTCACCTGTGTTCCAATGACGTTGATGTATTTCCGTCTTGCTCTTCTCGCCTTTGCC
>JANODS010001607.1:0-1410 GCA_031412835.1 Acidobacteriota bacterium
GCGCCAACGCACAAGCCGCGTCTATCTTGATCGCCGCCGCCGCCCCATTATTCGGCTGTTCGGCCCGGCCTAGGGCACGTCGTAGACGATGATCGACCCCTGGCACTGGATCCGTCAGATGCCGGAACTCGAACGTGCTGGGAAGTCGATCATCGTCTACGACGTGCCCTAGGCCGGGCCGAACAGCCGAATAATGGGGCGGCGGCGGCGATCAAGATAGACGCGGCTTGTGCGTTGGCGCAGCGCGGCATCGGCGGCGGCGCGAATACTGGGGTAGTATGGTGGACCATCTGCCCATTCGAGCAGGCAGGCTTGGGGGTCGGCGGCATGGGCGGCGGCGCGGGCCTGCTGCTCCGGGGGAAGTTCCGGGCGCCACCAATCGTCAGCGCCCATCCGCACGCGATAGCGGCCTCGGCCGAGGGCCGTCAGGTTGTCGGTGAAGCCCCAGTCGAGGGCGAAGACGCCGCCGGGACAGGCACCGGGGCGTGCGAGGTCAGCGGCCACCTGGGTGGTGGCGTCGGTCCATTCACGGCGCGGGCCGAGGGCGGCGGCTTGAAAATAGGGAACCCAGGCGGAGAGCTGCGAGAAAGCCAGAAAGGCAAAGACGCCGGCGACGGCCCAGCGGGGCTGGGGGAGCGCGGCCAGTGTCGCACAGGCGGCGGCGGCGAGCAGGGGCCACACGAGCACGTGATGATGGATGGAGCCACCGGCACCGCCGGTCAACATCATGGCTCCGAGAGCCATCACCGTTGCGGTCCAAAAGAAGGCGGGCAAGCGACGGCGCACCGCAAAGCCGGCCACCGCCAGCAACGCCACGCTGGCCAAGATGCCGTAGAGCGTGGGCGGAGGGGCCACGTCGAACAAGTAGCCGAGCATGGCGGAGCCATCGAGGGAGTGGCGAGCCGCGGACAACTTTGGCCAGAGCTCTTCCGACACGAGTTCCGTTCGCAGGTCGCCCATCGCGTGAGGTGTCTTCCAGCGGAAGTAGAGATAGGGGGCGGCGCCGACGAGGAAGCCAACCGCGACCCGCCAATGCAAGAAGCGACGTAGGCGAGCCGGATAGAAGACGGCGGCCGAGAGCACGACCGCCGTCAGCACCCAAACGGCGACCGCTTTATCCCAGACCATCAGGCCCGCCAGAAGCCCGGCCCAGAGGAGAGCGTCACGACGGACCGCGTACAACAAAATAGTGCTGAGGAGTAGTTGCAGGCCGACCGGCCCCCAGTCCATCACGATGGGCAGAACGAATAAGGGATGGGCAATAAAAAGCACTGCCGTGAGGGCGACCGCCGATACCGAGCCGAAGCCCAGCCAGAAACGAAGCGACAGGCCGGCGATTACGACAAGGGCGACGAGCAGCGGCAACCGGAGCGCGAAGGGGGTAATCGGTACGAGCTTCAGGTAGGGGAC
>JANODS010001608.1:0-10313 GCA_031412835.1 Acidobacteriota bacterium
AACGTCGTTCCGTCCATGCTCGCCCAGCTCGACGAGTACGCCTCTGGCACTGCGCACGACGGCTTCCTCCGCCTCGCCCTTAAGCCCGCCGAAGAGCTTACCGAAGCCGACCAACAGTTCCTGCTCAAGTACTTCTTCCAAGCCAACGTAGCCCACATGGTCTATCGCTACCCGCGCTACGGCGAACTCTACGAGCTGCACCTGAAAGCCGGTCGCTACTTCGGCCCCCAGGATTACCGCGACCTCCAGGTGCTCTCGCAAGTCGCTTGGTTCGACGAACTGTTTCTGGCGAGCGACCCCGAGATCAAGGCCCTCGTCGCCAAGGGCCGCGGCTACTCGCTGGCGGACCAAAAGATAATGGGCCGCAAACAGCTCGAAATCCTCGGCCACGTTTTGCCCGTCTACGAAAAGTTCGCCGCCTCCGGCCAAATCGAAGTTTCGACGACACCTTACTACCACCCCATCCTGCCGCTTCTTTGCGATTCCGACATCGCCCAAGTGGCCCATCCGCACGTCCCGCTGCCCACCCGTTTCCGCTACCCCGAAGACGCCCGCCATCAGTTGCGGACCGCGCGCGAATACATGCAAACGCGCCTGAACATTACCCCCGCCGGCCTCTGGCCTTCGGAGGGCTCAGTCTCAGATGAAGCCCTCGTGCTCGCCGCCGACGCCGGCTTCAAGTGGTTCGCGACTGATAACGGAGTCCTCTCCCGCACCCTCGGTGGCCCGGCCGGTGCGGCCGAAACGTATCGCCCCTATCTCTGGCGTCACGAAGGCCGCCAGATGCATGCGCTCTTCCGCGATCACTACCTCAGCGATCTCGTCGGCTTCGTCTATTCGAAGATGGGCGCCGAAGAAGCCGCCGACCACTTCCTCGGTCGTATTCGCGAAAATTGTGGTGGGCGAGACTCGCTCGTCCCCATCATCCTCGACGGTGAAAACGCTTGGGAATACTTCCCGGAAAGCGGTCGCGACTTCCTCCGGCATCTCTACGCCCGCATCGTCGCCGACCCGAACATGCAAGCGGTGACCGTCAGCGAAGGCATCGCTCGCCACCGTTCGCAAACCATCGACCGCATCTTCCCCGGCTCCTGGATCAATTCCAATTTCGATATCTGGATCGGGGCCGAAGAGGACAATCGCGCCTGGGAGTATCTCCTCCGCGCCCGCCAAGCCTACGACCTGTACGCCTCCACCGTCTCACCCGAAAAGCGAGCCTTAGCCTACGAGGAGCTGCTGATTTCCGAAGGCAGCGACTGGTGCTGGTGGTACGGCCCCGAACACGATTCGGCCAACCGCATCGAGTTCGATCAGCTCTACCGCGACCATCTCGCCAACGTCTATCGAGCCCTTGACCAGACCCCTCCTGACGAACTCTCCCGGCCAATTCTCAAGGTCTCGGTTGCGGAGCACCACCGGCGCGCCACCGGTCGGATCCATCCCACGATCGACGGCGAAATTAGCAGCTATTTTGAATGGATGGGCGCGGGGGAATACCGCGTCGACCAACGTCAGGGGGCCATGCACGGCGGCCGCGTCGGTCTCAGCGAACTCTTCTACGGCACCAACGGAACCCAACTCTTTCTTCGCCTCGATTTCGACCCACTCCCCGACTTCACCCACCTCGAAGTTCGCGTAAAATCAGACGATACCGAGGTCCGCTCGGCCCACGACAAGTTCGTCGCCGGTCGCATCCTCGAACTCGCTATCAACCTCGCCGACCTCGGCGTCAAACCCGAAGCCCTCGCGAAATTCCACGTCTCGCTCTGGCAGTCCGGCCTCCCCATGGAGGCGCTGCCCCATAACGGCACGTTCGAACTCGATACCCACAGCCACGCGGAGTGGCTCTAGAAAAACAATATGAAAGTGAACTGGCAAGGCGTCTATCCGGCGCTGACAACCCAATACCGCGACGACTACTCCGTCGACCTTGACGCCACCGCCGCGCACCTCGAAAAAATGATCGCTTCCGGCATCCACGGCGTCGTCCTCCTCGGTAGCGTCGGCGAAAACACCGCCCACGAATACGAAGAAAAGCTGCTGATTCTCCGCGAACTCAACGCGGTCGTCAAAGGACGTATCCCCGTGCTTTCCGGCGTCGCCGAAAACACGACCCTGGTCGCCTCCCGGTTCGCCCGCGATTGCGAGAAGATCGGCCTCGACGGCCTCATGGTGCTCCCCGCCATGATCTACAAGGCCGACCGCCGCGAAGCCATCGCCCACTTCCGCACCGTCGCCCAGGCCAGCGGCCTGCCGGTGATGATCTATAACAATCCGCCGGCCTACTACGTCGATATCCCGCCGGACGCCTTCGTCGAACTCGCCGAAGAACCCACCATCGTTGCCATCAAAGAATCATCGGACAACGTCCGCCGGATCACCGATCTGCGCAACGCCGTCGGCAACCGGTTCATCCTGTTCAGCGGCGTCGATGACCTTGTCCTGGAAAGCGCCCTGCTTGGCGCGGAAGGCTGGATCTCCGGTCTCGTCAACGCCTTCCCTGACGAAAACCGCGTCCTCTGGCAACTGGCCATGGCCGGCCGTTGGGCCGAAGCCCGCGAACTCTACCAGTGGTATACCCCCCTCCTCCATCTCGACACCAAAATCAAACTGGTTCAATACATCAAGCTTTGTATGGCCGAAGTCGGCCTCGGCTCGGAGCTGACGCGTCCCCCCCGTCTCACCATCACTGGTGCCGAACGCGAAGAGGTGCTCGGCATCATCCGCCACGCTCTCGCCACGCGGCCCGACCTCAGCGGCTATGCGCGCGATTGAGGTTGTAGACTCCCATACCGGTGGCGAGCCCACCCGCATCATCATCGCGGGTGGGCCCGACCTAAGTTCCGGTTCGGGCCCCGGCTCCATGGCCGAGCGCCTGACAGTATTTCGTGTTCAGCCCGACCGCTTCCGCTCCGCCGTCGTCAATGAACCCCGCGGCTCCGATGTCCTCGTCGGTGCCCTGCTCTGCGAACCGGTTGATCCCGCCTGCGCCGCCGGCGTAATCTTCTTCAACAACGTCGGCTATCTCGGCATGTGCGGCCACGGCACCATCGGCCTCATCGTTACCCTCGCTCACCTTGGCCGCATCGGTCAGGGCAACCACCGCATCGAAACGCCCGTCGGTGAAATCGCCGCAACGCTCAACGCCGATGGCACCGTCACCATCGCCAACGTCCCCAGCTATCGCACCGCCCAAGCCACCGTCAACGTCCCCGGCCACGGCCCCGTTTCGGGCGACATCGCCTGGGGCGGCAACTGGTTCTTCCTCACCCCTTATCCCGGCCTCGCCGACATCGAAACCCTCACCGCCTACTCCTGGGCCGTCCGCCAGGCTGTCAACGCCCAAGGCTACCCCGAGGTCGATCACGTTGAGCTTTTCGATGGCAATCGGAACTTCGTGCTCTGCCCCGGCAAGGCTTACGATCGCTCCCCCTGCGGCACCGGCTCGAGCGCCAAACTCGCCTGCCTCGCCGCCGACGGCCACCTCGCCCCCGGCGAAGTCTGGATCCAGGAAAGCATCATCGGCAGCCAGTTCCAAGCCACTTACACCTGGGACGGCGACCGCGTCCTCCCCCTCATCACCGGCACCGCCTACATCACCGCCGAAGCCAAACTCCTGATCGACCCGCAAGACCCCTTCGCCTGGGGCTTCCAGCCTTGACGACGGACGTCCTCATCGCCGGCGCTGGAATCGTCGGCGCGGCGATTGCAGCGGCCCTCCGCGAGGCCGGCGCCAAGTGTCTGGTAGTGGAGCCCGAAATCGTCGGCGGGGGCGCTACAGCGGCCGGAATGGGCCATGTCGTTGTCATGGACGATTCCCCCGCCCAACTCGCGCTCACCGAATACTCCCGCTACCTCTGGGACGCCCTCCCGCTCCCCCCCAACGTCGAACGCGAACATCGCGGAACCCTTTGGGTCGCCGCCGACGCCGAGGAATTGGCCGAGGTCCACCGCAAACACGCCCTCTATCCAGCCAGCGAAGTTCTCGACTCGCAGGCGCTCTACGAAGCCGAACCCGAGCTCCGCCCCGGCCTCGCCGGCGGCCTCCTCGTCCCCGGAGACAGCGTCCTGTATGCCCCCTGCGCCGCCGCCTGGCTCCTCCGCCTCTCCCCCGTTCGCTACACCGCCATCGAAACCCTAACGGACGACGGTGCTCGCCTCGCCGACGGCACCCCGGTCTCCGCCGGGCTTACCATCCTCGCCTGCGGCACCGGCATCACCCGTTTGCTCCCGAACCTCCCCGTCAAACCCCGCAAGGGCCACCTCGCCATCACAGATCGCTACCCCGGCTTCCTTCAGCATCAACTCATCGAACTCGGCTATCTCAAAAGCGCCCACGGCCACTCGAACGAGAGCGTAGCGTTTAACGTCCAACCCCGCTCCACCGGCCAACTCCTCATCGGCAGCTCCCGCCAATACGGCGACGACTCGCCCGACATCCGCCCCGAACTGCTCTCCAGGATGCTCAGCCGCGCCCTCGAATCCATGCCGCGACTTGTCGACCTCCAAGTTATCCGCACCTGGACCGGCTTCCGCGCAGCGACGCCCGACAGCCTCCCTCTGATCGGCCCGTACTCCGACCGCGTCTGGGTCGCCGCCGGCCACGAAGGGCTTGGCATTACGACCTCCCTCGGCACCGCCCGCCTCCTCGCGGATCGTTACGTAGGCCAACCCCCGGCCATCTCTCCTGAGCCGTATCTCCCGGAGCGCTTCGCATGATCGCCATCACGATCAACGGCCAATCGCTTCAGGTTGCCCCCGGCACCACTGTCGCCGCCGCCGTCATGACCCTCCAACCCGGCTTCCGCCGCTCCGTCTCCGGCGAACTCCGCGGCCCCCTCTGCGGCATGGGCATCTGTATGGAATGCCGCGTCACCCTCGACGGCCACCCCCACGAACGCAGTTGCCAAACGCTCTGCGCTCCCGGCATGGAGGTCGTCACCGATGCCTAGCACCCTCGTCACCCTCATCGTTGGCGGTGGCCCCGCCGGCCTCGCCGCCGCCTGGGCCGCTGTCCAATCGGGCGACCAGGTCACTCTCCTCGACGACAACCCCGCCCTCGGTGGACAAATCTGGCGCGGCGAAATCCCCAAGGCTTATCACCGCTTCCTCGACTCCCGCATCACCGTCCGCACCGGCGTCCAAATCCACTCGGCGAATCACCTTCCCGCCGCCGATCGCATCATCCTTGCCACCGGCACCCGCGAACGCTTCCTGCCCTTCCCCGGCTGGACGCTCCCGCATGTCCTCGGTGCCGGCGGTCTGCAAGCCATGGTCAAAAGCGGCCTGCCCATCGCCGGCAAGCGGGTGGTCATCACCGGCTCCGGCCCGCTGCTGCTCGCCGTCGGTGCCTACCTCCGCAAGCGCGGAGCCAAGGTCGTTCTCATCGCCGAGCAGGCCCCCTTCGCCCGCATCGCCCAGTTCACCCGCGAACTCTGGCGCGAACCCGGGAAGCTCTTCCAAGCCGCCCAACTCGGCTGGGGGCTCCGCTACCGAGCCGACGCCTGGCCCATCCGCGCCGACGCCGGGTCCATCACCATCCAAGGCCACGGCAAAATCCCCTGCGATTACGTCGCCTGCGGCTTCGGGCTCGTCGCCAACACCGAACTCCCCGTCCTCCTCGGCTGCGCCATCGACGCGGGCCAAGTCGTCACCGACTCCAAGCAACGCACAACCATTCCCCACATCTACTGGGCTGGGGC
This sequence comes from Acidobacteriota bacterium, assembly GCA_031412835.1. Classification (GTDB taxonomy): domain Bacteria; phylum Acidobacteriota; class Terriglobia; order Bryobacterales; family Bryobacteraceae. Next base: position 5,703 of record JANODS010001608.1, read on the forward strand.
CGGCAGCGTCGACCGCTCCATCCTCGAAGGCCAAATCGCCGGCTTCGATCTCGAACGCGCTCGCCCCCTCTACCCCGCTCGCGACCGCGCTCTTCGATTCGATCGCCGTATCGATCAAGCCTTCCGCCTCCGATCCGAACTCAGCAACCTCGCGACACCCGATACCATCGTCTGCCGCTGCGAGGACGTGCCCTTTGGCGCTGTTTGGCAACAACGCGACTGGCGCTCCGCCAAGCTCCAAACCCGTTGCGGCATGGGGCCCTGTCAAGGGCGCATCTGCGGCCCAGCCCTCGAGCACCTTTGCGGCTGGCCCGCCAGTTCGGTCCGCCCGCCCATCTTCCCTACCCGCCTAGAGAACCTTCTCGACGAACGGCGCTAGCTCCTCGGCCGTCATCCGACCAGGATGATACATTCGCACAATTCCCGCCTTGTCCACGAGCACAAGCGTCGGCGAAGTCGAAGACCCATAGCGCTTGAAATTCTCGCCGCTCAACGGCGCTGGCACCTGCAAAAGATCGGGGTAATACTGCGCCCGTACCTTCTCCATGTAGGGCACCTCCACCGCCGGGCCCACCTCCTCCCCACCCGCCACATAGCCATAGGTCTGCGTCAGGGCAACAATCTGCAAGGCGGGATACTTCTGTTTCAGCCCCGTCAGAACCGGACCCACCTCCTTACAATCCGCACACCAATGCGCCCAGAAAAACAGGATCACCGCCTTCCCCTTCAACTGCTCCAAGCTCTTCATCCGCGGGCCACTCAGGAACCGTTGCAAGTCCAGCGCCGGTGCCGGTTTCCCCACCAGACTCAGCAGGTGAATATTCTTCTGAATCCGCGTCCGAATGGAAGTCCCGTAGTAGGTCTTCAGCTCCTGGTTCATCATCGCCAGCGCCTCGCTGAGTCGGCCCGTCCCCGCCAGCGTATGACCCTCCACTTCAATCGCCGCCCCCAGCGCCAACGGCACACTTGGCTCAGCGTCCAGCGGCCGCTTCTTCAGCTCCGCCGCCACCAACTTCCGCGTCTCCGCGGCATAGGCCGCCGCCTTGTCCCATAATTTGTTCGCCTGCGCCCCTCGCCCTAACCACGAATACGCCTCAACATACTCCGGAGTCACCCCCCTCGCACCCCGATACGCTTGCAGTATCCGCTCCCCGCCAGCAAAATCCTTCGCACTCAGAGAGGCCCGAACCGCCGTCACAAGCTGGGCGGGAGCAACCAGCGAAAAAGCCAATAACACGAGGATTAGGCGAAGCATTAGCCCTAGCCTAGCGCAGATCGCGCAGCCATTGAATCGATGCCTCTAAGTCTTCCCGCTCCCGCGCCGCCGCCTGTTCTTTCGGCACCGGGGCCCGCGTCGGCATTGGCTTGCCCTTCTCCGCCAGCGCGGCAAATCGCGCGAACTCCCACGCCGGCGTCCCGCGAAACGCATCCCAAAACTTCGGGTCAAGATACGGAAACGGTCGCGTCCCCGTCACAATAATTTCGAGCGACAGCGCCTTGCCCGGACACAACTGCGCAAACTTCTTCACCCAGCCGCCCATGTCCACGTTGCCTTCGCCCATCCGCGTCCACTGCATCGCCGCGCCCTCCGGCGTCCGCCACACCGCCGAATCCCGCACGTGGCTCGTCAAAACATAAGGTGCCAGCGTCTCCAGCGTCACATGCGGATCCTCAATCGCCCACGTCGGATTGCCGGAATCAATACACGCCCCCACCACGTCCTTTCCCGCCTCTTCAATCAGCATCTTCAACTCGCGCGCCTGCAAATCCCCGCCGTGATTTTCCACCGCAATCCGCTTCCCCGCGTCCATCGCCCGGCTCCGCACCGCTCGCAACGTCTTCACCGTATTCTCGATGCTCTGCGCCAGCGGCGTCTTGCTCGCCCGGTCCCGCCAATCCCCCAGCACGCAGCGCACGAGCGGCGCATTCACAACCTTCGACGCCTCAATCATCTTCGTCAGTTGCTCTTCCGCCGTCCCCTGCGCCGGATCAAACCGAACCGCCGTCGGGCAAATCGAAAGCATCCCAATCTCGACTTCAATGCCGAACCGCTGCGCCTGATCCCGCACCTTCTCCAGATGACTTTTCTCCAGTCCGCCTAAGAAGCGAATTTCGGAGAAATGCACCACCTTCGCGCCCTGCTTCGCACAGTATTCGAGCAGCTCAAACGGGCTCCACCCCTGCGACCGCAAACTGAACAAATCGATGCCAAACTTCACGGGGAATACCCCTCCCTGCGCCAGTACCTGTGTCGACATTGGACCAGCGGCTAATCCGGCGAGAAACGAACGACGGGAAACCATAAGTACTAACCTCGCAACAATCCAGCCATCTCAGAAATCCGTTCCACCGGTTGCTCCGGATGTAACCGATAATACAACCTCCCCGCGCATCCCGCCCCCAACGCCTCTAAAAACCCCTCGCCATGCGCCGGATCGCCCATCACCCGCAGCAGCGCCCCAAACTGCCGCGCCGTCTCCTGCATCTCCTTCACACGCTCGCGCAACTCCGTCAGCGGCTTCCCCTTCGCCTGCCATTCCACCCGACCCGCCAACTCCCCCCACGGCGTTCCTTCTAGATACGGTCCCAGCGCCTCCATCGTCTCCGGATACGCCTCCCCCGGCTTCGTCCCCAGGTTCACCGTCACCGCCTGCACGGCGATGTCTTCATCCCGCAACGCCCGCAGACCTACCCGGATCTCCTCCGCCGTTGTTAATTCTGGTCCAGCTAAATCCCAATTAATGTCCATCAAACTCGACGCACTCCGCGCCGCTCGCACAGCATCCAAATCCGCCGCCGCCACCCGCGTCACCCCCATCGCGCTATACCCCTCCCGCCACCCGTTTCGCACCGCCCCCCACGCCACCTCCTGTGTGTCGTCGACCTCCAGAGCCGCGACGTTCAAACCGTACTTCCGTAACACCGCCCGATACTGACCAAACGCCCCATCCGCGTTCCTCGCCACCGCGACAAAAAGTGACTGCGTACCCTGCGGCCGCGGCTTCACCGCCCGGTCCAATGACTCTAAGTACGTCGTGATCGCCGACCCGTCTCCCGGCCCGAACGGGATCGCATTCACCACCACTTCCATCCCACTCGGCGTTCTCATCCGGCCAACCAAAATCGGCTTCGGAAACAAAGCGCTCGCCGGAGAGTTCGCCGACGCGATGTGCAACAACCAAGGATCTTGGGCTTCAATCGCGACATAGAAGGTCTGCGGCGCCCCCGGGTCAGGCACGAGCGACCACGGCTTCACCACGAAACTCTCGAAGTTCACCGACACCAGCCGAGCCGCTAACTGATGGCGGGCCGCGTCGCTCATCGGCGACCGGCCCGTCACTTGAAACACCAAATCTGCCAGCGCCGCTCCCTCGGCCGCCCGTATCGGCAACGTCAAAGGCACCTGAATCATAGCGGCAACTTCTTCAGATACTCCCGAAACTCAGCGCCCAAATCGTAACGCTTCAAGGCTAACTCAACGGTCGCTTGCAGGAAGCCCAGCTTGTCCCCGGCGTCGAACCGCTTCCCTTCAAACTTGAATCCGTAAATCGGTCGGCTCCGCAACAAATGCTTCAACGCATCCGTCAACTGAATCTCCCCCCCTTTGCCGGGTTCAATCGATTCAATCGAAGTGAAGATCTCCGGAGTCAATATGTAACGCCCCACAATCGCCAAGTTCGACGGAGCATCCTCCCGCCTCGGTTTCTCCACCATGTTGCGAATCCGAAACAGTCGGCCGCTCACGCCCTGATGATCGATCGGTTCCGCATCCACCACCCCGTAGTTAGAAATGCTCTCCGGCGGAACCTCCATCAAAGCCACCACCGACGCGCCATAAAACTCGTAAATATCGCTCATCTGCCGTAAACACGGAATCTCGGCGTCGATAATGTCGTCCGACAACACCACCGCAAACGGCTCGTTCCCCACTAGCTCCTTAGCCCGCAACACCGCGTGCCCCAAGCCCAGAGCTTCCTTCTGCCGCACGTAGCTCACATCGATCATGTCCGAGATACTGCGCACTTGGTGAAGAAGCTCCTTCTTCTGCCGCGCTTCCAGCAAATGCTCCAGTTCGAAGCTGACATCAAAATGGTCCTCAATCGCGCTTTTGCCCCGACCGGTCACAATAATGATGTTCGACATCCCGGAATGGAGCGCTTCTTCAACCCCATACTGGATCAGCGGCTTATCAACTAGCGGCAACATCTCTTTCGGCATCGCCTTCGTGGCGGGTAAAAAGCGTGTTCCCAATCCCGCGGCTGGGAAAACAGCCTTCCGTGGTTTCGCAATCATTCGATTCTCGGTCTCCTCAACTTCGATCATCCTTAACTCCGATCAACCCCGCGGTACTAGAACGGACTAGCTTAAAGTACCCCAAGAGTGCTGTTGCGCTGGCGCAGTTGCCCCCGCAAACTATAGTATCCCTACTCCACATGGACAGATCAGAATCCTATCATTGGCGGTCGCGCGAGGTCGCGCGCTTACTCTCTCTCCTCGAGTCAGAGCGCCGCTACTACGAGGATATCGTGACTCTCTTGCCGTCTCCAATCGCGTTGCTGGAGGCCAGTGGCAAATTTATCTCCGGCAACCGTGCCTTTCTGCGGCTCTTCA
>JANODS010001609.1:0-1705 GCA_031412835.1 Acidobacteriota bacterium
CGCCTACGGCTTCTCCATCCTCTACGGCATCGCCGGCACGACATACCTGTCTGACATCGCCATCGCCGTCGCCGCCCGCCCCCCCTTTGACCCGCTCACCCTCATCGCCATCCTCACCAACGCCACCGGCGTCCTCTTCAAAATCTCCGCCGCGCCCGTTCATAAGTGGGCTCCCGATACGTACGAAGGCGCTCCCACCGCCGTCACCGCCTTCCTCGCCGTCGGCTCCAAAATCGCCAGCCTCGCCCTGCTCCTCCGCCTCTTCCTCGGCCCGCTCGCCAGCGCCCGCGAAGCCTGGGAGCCCCTCATGGTCCTCGCCGCCGTCGCCAGCCTCACCGTCGGCAACCTCGCCGCCATCACCCAGACAAGCGCCAAGCGTCTCCTCGCCTATAGCTCCATCGCCCACGCCGGATTTCTCCTCCTCGGACTAATCGCCGGCAATCCGACCGGCCTCCAAGGCATCGCCATCTACACCGGTGCTTACGTCTTTATGACAATCGGCGCGTTCCTCGTTTTGATCGCCGTCCACGGCGACGACATCGACGATCTCAACGGCCTCGCCCGTCGGCACCCCGCCTACGCCATCCCCATGGTCGTCTTCCTCCTCTCCCTCGCCGGCCTCCCGCCCACCGCCGGCTTCCTCGGAAAATACTACATTTTCCTCGCCCTCATCGAAAGCGGCCGTTACGTCCTGGCGTTAGTCGGAGCCGTCTACGTCGCCGTTTCTCTCTTCTACTACTTCCGCCTCGTCCGTTCCATGTTCCTCCTCCCGACCATCCTAACCGTTCCGCCCCTACCCACCAGCCTAGGCCTCCGGTTAGCCCTGGGAGCCACCGGCTTCATCACGCTAGGTGCCGGCATCTACCCCGAACCCTTCCTGCAACTAGCCGCGAGGTCCCTGCTCAAATGATGGATTTCTGGCTTATCCCCATCTCGCTCATGTTGATCATCGTCGGCCTGTTCCCACCCATCGCCGGCTACATCGTCCTCGTTGAACGCAAAGTCCTCGCCGACATGCAGGTGCGCCTCGGACCGATGCGGGTTGGCCCCCACGGCCTTCTGCAGCCCTTAGCCGACGCCCTCAAGCTCCTCCTCAAAGAGGACATCATCCCCACCGCCTCTGACCGCGGAGTCTTCTACGTCGCGCCGATCATCTCCATGTTTACCGCCTTCGTCGCCTTCGGCATGGTCCCATTCTCGGATAAATTCCGCATCGCCGACGTCAACGTCGGCCTGCTCGTCATCAGCGCCGCCGCCAGCATCGGCATCCTCGGCATCGTCCTCGGCGGCTGGTCGTCGAATAGCCTGTATCCCCTCCTCGGAGCCCTCCGCAGCTCCGCCCAACTCGTCAGCTACGAAGTCGCCATGGCCTTAGGCCTGCTCTGCGGCGTCATGTCCGCCGGCAGCCTCAGCATGGTGCAAATCGTGAAGAACCAGCAAGCCCAGGGCCTCTGGTACGTCTTCGACAATTGGGGCGCGATGGTACCGGCCTTTCTACTCTTCTTCATCGCGGCGGTCGCCGAAACCAACCGCTCCCCCTTCGACTTGCCCGAAGCTGAATCCGAACTCGTCGCCGGTTTCCATACCGAGTACAGCGGCTTCCGATGGGCGCTTTATATGCTCGCCGAATACGCGAACATCTTCGTCGTCTCCGCCGTCTCCGTCACTCTCTTCTGGGGTGGTTGGCTCCGTCCCTTCCCCAGCG
>JANODS010001610.1:0-3522 GCA_031412835.1 Acidobacteriota bacterium
TCGGTGATGAGCCGTTCGAGGTAATCCAAAGTATGGGGACGCTTGGGATGGCGGGCGAGTTGGACCCGCTGCCAAGTAGGAGCGTGAGGCATGGTTCCGGCTTCGACGCCGATTTGGTGATCTTCTTGCGGCAACGTTTCCTATTGTAACGCGGCTACGCTTTTTTCTTAGGGGCTTCGCCGGTGCCCATTTTGTCGAGTTCGGAGGCGTAGACGCGGCGGCTTTCATCCATGGCGAGATTCGAGAGAATGACGGCCGAGGAATCGTTGAGGCCGATGGTGAGGTCGGCTTTGGGCTTGGCGAGGGTGCGGCAGCATTCGATAAACTCGATGAACTGCTGGTCGACGGGGTTGCGATCTTCCTCGGGGACCATGACGCCCTTCGAGTAGAGCCAGCGTTTGGCGAACTTGAGTTCGCGGCTCATGAAGCTGTCCTGCTCGGTGATCTCGTCTTTGGAGAGGAGGATGGGGAGGGGGCGGGAGCCTTTGCCGGTGGAGGCGAGGGAGGCGCTGGCGACGGCGGCTTTGGACGTGGTGGCGTCGGGAACTTTCTTGGCGGGTTCGCGGTACCACATGCCGAGGGCGGGTTCGTCGTCGGTGCCGACGGTGATGTGAATGGTGCCCTGGGTGCCCATGATGCATTCGCCGAACTGGGCGCGCTGGCCGCCGAAGAGGGGGCAATGCTGGTTGGTGGAGATGTAGCTGGCCATGAGGCGCTGGCCCTTGGGGTAGCGGAAGATGAGCTGGACGGAGTCGTAGACGTCGCGGCCGTCTTTGAAGTAGTCGATGCCGCCGACGCCGGAGACGAATTCGAAATGGGAGCCGAACATCCAGTCGGCGATATCCATTTGGTGGGAGCCGAGTTCGGCGACGAGGCCACCGGAGTATTTGCGGAGCAGGCGCCAGTTGGCGTCTTCACCGCGGGGGTCGTTTTTCTTCATCGTCCAGGTGGCGCTGGGGACGTTGATGAGATTGCGGTGCCACTGGGAGTAGACGTTGGTGACGTCGCCGATCAGGCCTTTGTCGACCATCTGCTTGGCGGTTTGATAGAAGCGGCTGTAGCGGCGTTGTAGGCCGACCTGCATGACTTGCTTGGGGCGCTCGTTGACCATCTTGCGAAGGGCGTGAACTTCTTCAGCGGTGTGGACGAGAGATTTTTCGCAGAAGACATGTTTCCCGGCGAGGAGAGCGTCGCGGGTGACGGGGAAGTGCATGTACAGCGGGGTCGAGATGATGACGGCGTCGACGTCCTTGTTGGAGAGGACTTCGCGATAGTCTTTGTAGCCTTTGGGCTTGTCTTTAGAGCCGTTGACGGCTTTATCGAGGTTGGGCTGATAGATGTCGCAAGCGGCGACGAGGCGGGCGCCATCGATATTGTTGAGATGGGTGATGTGATAGTAGCCACGGCCGCCGGTGCCGATGATGCCGATTTGAAGCTGGCTGTTGGCAGCTTTCACCTTTTGAATCCAGGGTGCGCCGGTGATGACACCGGCAGCGACGGCGGCACCGGTGGCGGCAGTTTTCACCGCGTCGCGACGTGAAATCTCATTTTTCTTTTCGTTGGCATCAGGCATGGCTCACCTCTTTCGTATATCCCTATTATATTCAACTGGCGGGTTCTCGCGAGCGACCCGACCATTCCGCTCCGGCTAAGATGATCATGCTGGCCAGGAAGCTGACGAAGACTATGATGACGGCCCAGTAGAAAGGGCCGTATTCGATTTGTAATTTGCGGAGGAACCAAGGCCAGATGAGGTGGAGGATGTACTTCAGGGCTTCGAGGGCGAGGCCGACGGTGATGGCGGTGGGTACGACGCGGGCGACGGGGATTTTGCGATTGGGGAGGACCCAGTAGATGACGAAGAGGCTGACCATCGTGAGGGAGATGGAGATGAATTTGTCGTAGATGGGGGCCACGATGCCGAGGACGGGGCCGGCGGTTTGGGCGTAGTCGCGACTTAGGGAGGAGAAGACGATGGAGAGGATGGAGAGGGAGCCGCAGGCGAAGATGAGGCCCATGGAGACGAGTTGGTTTTTGAAGAAGCTGCGGTTGGTGGTGATGCCCCAGGCGCGGTTGAGGGCGACTTCGAGGGGTTCGAAGATGCCATTGGCGGTGAAGAGGAGGAGGAGGACGGAGGTGTAGCTGAAGTGGGAGAAGCGGTTGGGGATCCAGTTGATGCCGCCGCGGATTTGGGTTTCGACTTGGGGGCCGAAGAGGTCGGACATGGCGAAATAGACGGACTGTTCGGCGGTGTTCCAGCCGGCAAGGCGGGCAAACCAGATGAGGACGAGGAGGAAGGGGAAGAAGGAGAGGAGGACGTTGGCGGCGATGGAGAAAGCGTAGACGTGGACTTCGACTTCGAAGAGGTATTTGAGGGTGGGGAAGAGCTTACGCATTGGGGGGAGGAGGGATGAGGGCGAGGACGCGGGCGAGTTGAACGAATGGCTCCTGGGTTAGGAGGTGGCGAAATCTGTCGCCGGTGAGAGCGTTGCCGACTCCGCGGTCGTCGGTGCCGGGCGTTGTGCGGAGGAGTACGCTTGCGAAGAGTTTCGACCATTTTGCGTCGTTGATGGGGGTGTCCGGCCAACAAGTTCGAAGCTGCTTCAGACAGCCAAACTCTTGCGTTCGTTCGGGCTCGATCGAAGTGAGGAACAGGTCTTCCAGGCAGCCCGGGGAGCCCGCTCCCGGTATGAGATGAATGAGCACCGGGCTAACTCCGGTGGTCCAAGAATCCTGCGTTGTCGGCGCATCGAAGCCATTTCCAGCCAATGATTGCTGAACAAAGCTGAGGGTTTTGGCCATATTGCCTTCCGCGTCAAAGACGATCATGATACTGGATCTGCCGGTTTGACCTTGGATCTGGTTCTTGATCACTTCCAACTGTAGAGGTAGCTTTGTCTGTCCCTCGCAGTGCAATAGTTCAACGCTATGTCGCCCCTTGAGGAGATGGTCGAAGAGTATTTTGTCGTCCTTGCCTTCGACCAGAATGTAGTGAGGCATTAGCGGAAATCCATCCCCATCTCAAGGGTCATCTCCGCGACATCTTTTCTGTATGCGACAGTGTGGTGTCCATCTGGTAGAGCGTCGATGCGGAAATATTGTACGTCGTCGCCGCCAGCATTCAGTGCGGCCGTGACCATTTCTTGGCTGTGGGTGGTGCAGAAGATTTGTTTATCCATCGTTTTTGCGGTTTCTACGATGGTGCGCCAGACTTCGGGCAAGACGGAGTAGTGGATTCCGTTTTCGATTTCGTCGATCAGCCAGATGCCTCCGGGTTGCGCGAGGCCAGCGAGGAGGATTCGCAGGACGCGCGTGAAGCCGTCGCCGAGGGTGGAGACGGGATAGCGGCGGCCATCGTGAAGGCGAGCGTAGATGGTGCTGCGCTCGTTGATCGGAATGGCGAAGAGTTGATCGAGATCAGGCAGGAGGTTCTTAAGGCAATCGACGAGCGCGGATTCGCGGCGCTCGGAGAGGATGGTCCCAAACCGAATTTCGTCCTCTTCGTCCGAGGCTTGCGCCCAG
>JANODS010001611.1:0-10613 GCA_031412835.1 Acidobacteriota bacterium
ACTTTTATCGTCGACCCGACCAACGTCATCCGTTTCGTTAGCGTCAACGATCTCTCGGTGGGACGGAACCCGAAGGAAGTTCTTCGCGTTCTGGACGCTTTGCAGACCGATGAGCTTTGCCCCTGCAACTGGGAGAAGGGCGAATCCACGCTCGGCAAATAGCCGCGATTTGCACCACCGGGGCGGGCCAACCAAGCCCGCCCTTTCCAATTAGGAAACCAATATGAACCTCGAACACTTGATGGATACTGTTCCGGCGTATGCCAAGGATCTGAAGCTCAACCTGAGCAACGTTCTGCAGCAGCCGGAGTTGACCCCGCAGCAGGCATGGGGCTCCGCGCTGTCGTGCGCGATTGCCGCACGCAACCCGCAACTGCTGGCGGCCATCGCGGCAGAGGCCGCGTTGAAGATCTCGCCGCATGCCATCGAAGCAGCCAAAGCGGCCGCCGCGATCATGGGCATGAACAATGTGTTTTACCGCTTTCACCATCTGACGACCAACGAGAAGTACGCAAGCATGCCAGCGCGTCTGCGCATGAATGTCCTGCGCACGCACGGCATCGAGCACGTCGATTTTGAACTGTTCTGCCTTTCCGTGTCAGCCATCAACGCCTGCGACAAGTGCGTCGATTCGCACGAGAAAGTGGTGCGAGAAAAAGGCTTGGCTGAAGAAAATGTCCTGGCGGCGGTGCGGATCGCTTCGGTGATTCACGCCTTGGCCAGCGTCTTCGATGCCGAGGCCGTTTTCGCCTCCGCTTAACAAGGTCCCTTTGTAGTAGACTGTGGTCGGGTGAGGAGCCTGTTTCTCCTCACTACTTCCCTGTCTGCAAAAAAGAGGTCCCCCGTGCGGATCATCATCCCGTTGTTGTGCGCCCTTGTCGGCGTGGCTCGTGGCGCTTCGGTCGAAGCTCCTGTTGCTCTCATTCTAGACGCGACCGTTCCGCTGCCTTCCGAGGCTGCCGCTGCCCTGCATCGAGAAGTGGAGAGCATTTTTCGCGAAACCGGATACTCGTTTCACTGGGTGAATCGTAGCGAGTTGAAGGCCGAAGACTCGTTTGCCGATCTCGTCGTGATTCGACTCAAATCCGCTTGCCGGAGTGACCTCGAAGTCCGTCTCGCACCGGCGGGATCGCATGCGCCTCTCGGCTGGGCCCATTCTTCCGAAGGGGAGATATTGCCCTTTATTGAAGTTGATTGCGCTCGGCTCGGCCGCATGTTGCGCGCTTCTTCCCGAGGCGAATCGGAGGTGGCCCAGCGCCAAATGATGGGCCGAGCGCTTGGCCGCGTGCTTTCCCACGAGCTGTATCATGTCCTCACTGGCAGCAGCCATCACGCCCATTCGGGCATCGCCCAGGCCGCTCTCACCCCCACTCATCTGACTCGATCGGCGCTCGCCTTCACCGCGCGCGAACTCAGCTTGCTGACCCGGCGTAGCTACTCTGCCCGCCAGACCCAACCGCCGGTTTCGACCCTTTCGGAAGAACCGGTTTTCGAATCCGGTCGCTAACCTACTTCGTCTTTTGCGGCCAGCCGACGTTCTTGAACGCCCAGCTCTTGGCTATCCAGGCTTTGATCTCGGCCCGCAATTGAGTTTCGAAGCCTTTGTCGAACTCGGCCTTCGTCACCCACATCCGTACCTGCGCATCCTGCCCGGCGACCTTGCTCGGCCCGATGTAGACGCAGCCCACTTCGCGCTTTCCGTCGAGCGTCAGGACGGCGTAATTGAAGGCCTTTCGCGCCTTGATGAGGGCCGCTTCGCCTTCGAGATCCTTTATCGCGTCGGCCATCGTAACTTTTTCGTTCGGCCAGGTGCCATCGGTAAAGGTCTTTTGCAGATGCTCGATGGAGGACATGTAGGCCTCGTAGTCCTGTTTTACGAGCTCCGGACCGAGCGGTGCCAATTTGTAGTTCTTGGTCTTTAGGGGTGGGGGCACTACGAAATCGGCCGCGACAAACTGGGCCATAAGGCTGCCAGCGAAGAGGAGAGCGAGAGCAAATCTTTGCATTGCTCCCAGCATAACCTGCCTATTGGCCGCACTTCTCGCGGCGAATCTTCAGTGCTTCCGGCATCCATTCCTGGAACTGGCGAATCCGAGTCGCGTTTGATGGGTGCGTGGAAGCGAATTCGGCCGGCCCTTTGCCACCGCTCGCCGCCCCCATACGCTCCCATAACTTCGGTGCCTCGGTTGGATCAAAGCAGGCCCGCGCCACATAGATGAGCCCCATGTAATCCGCCTCCGACTCATGATCGCGCGAAAACGGCAACATAATGCCGTACTGCGCACCCATGCCCAACGCACCCATCACGGCCATACGGGACCGGTCATCCATGTCGCTTACGGCGACTCCGGCCGCCATCGTCCCTATCTGCATCAGCTTCTGTTGCGCCATCCGCTCGGCCCCGTGCCGCGCGATCGCGTGGGCAATCTCGTGGCCCATAATCACGGCAAGCCCGTCCCCGTTCTTGGCCACGGGCAGAATGCCGGAATAGACCGCGACCTTCCCCCCGGGCAGGCAAAACGCATTCACCTGTTGATCCGAGATCAGGTTGTATTCCCATTGAAACCCTGGGTCCTCCGACACCGCACTAATCCTTTGCCCAATATCCCGGACGAGTTGCGCGGCTTGCCCGTCGCGGACCACCTGCGACTCCCGGATCACTTGGCGATAGCTTTGCAGGCCCAGCGCCGCTTCCTGCTCACGGCTAATATCGACCAGTTGCTTCCGACCGGTCAACGGCACCGTTTGGCGATTCGAGAAATAAAAGTAGCCCATGTACAGGGCGGCCAAAATGATCGGCAGCAACTTAATGCCGCCGCCGATTCGTCTTCCTTGCGGTCCCATATTTACCTCCGCATGAACTTTGCTGCCAACCCCAGAACGTCGTCGGCGATTGAGCCGTCGTTGTTCGAATCGAGCATTCCCAACAGTCCGCCCTGCGACAAGTTCTGCTGCTTGCTCATGCCGCTCATCACCATCGTGGCGACCACTGGCAACATCCGTTTCAGGATATCAGCGCCGATACCCGTGTTGGCCGAAGCCTCGCTGGCCACTGAACGGCTGACTTCCTTGCTGCCGAAAAGCTGGCCGAGGATGTTATTTCCGGTATCCGTTGTTTCGGGTGCGTTAATGGTATCCTCGCTATCCAGAAACTGGTCCGCGTTGCCGCCGCCTCCAAGCATGCCGAGCAGGCCTTCGAGTCCGCCGGACTGTACGGTCTGTTGCATTCCACCCATCAACGCCGGCACGAGCTGTTCGAGGGCCGACGCCGTCTGCCCCTCGTTGAGCCCAAAACGCTGCGAAAGTTGTTGCACCGCGCCGCCGCCTTGGGCGTTCATGATCATCTGCAAAAGGTCCATGAAAATACCCTACACGGATCCAGACGCTTTTTCCACCGAAAATAGTAACAATTTTATAACGACAAATGCTTGAAACTCTTTGGCTTTCCAGGCACTCTATCTTCTACGGAGTTATTACATGGACCAACTGGAACAACTGAAAGCGAAATATCAGGGTGCGCTCAAGCTCATCCCGGAACTGCATATTAAGCTGAACAATCTTCACATCGAAGGCGACAAGCTAGTTCTGCGCGCGAATGCGCCGGCCGAAGACCAGGTCAACGCAATGTGGAACAAGATTAAGGAAATCGACTCTTCCTTCCACGACCTGAACGCCGAGATCACGGTGGACAGCAGCCTGCCGCCGGTGCAGAAGAAGTACACCGTCGTCGCCGGCGATTCGCTCTGGAAGATTGCCGCCAACCACCTGGGAAACGGCGCGAAGTACCCCGAGATCATCAAAGCGAACCCCGGCAAACTGAAGGACGAAAACACCGTCATTCATCCGGGCGACGTGCTGATTCTGCCCAACCACTAAACCAAACGCTATAGCGCTAAGCGATAGTATGGGGAGCATGCGCATTTTGCTCCCCTTCTTCTTGTGCCTGCCTGTTTTCTTCGCCGCTGAAAAGATCGAGCTGTTCAACGGTGTCAATATGGATGGCTGGCTCGGCCCCGATAATCAGCCCGCCCGCTGCACCGTCGCCAATCGAGAGATCTCTTGTTCGAGTGGCGTCGGCGACATCCATACGAAAGCCGCCCACTCCAGCGCCCACATCCATGTGGAATTCCAGATCCCCGCGATGCCCGAGCAAAAGGGCCAGAGGAAAGGCAACAGCGGGGTCTATTTGCAAGGCCGTTACGAGATTCAAATTCTTGACTCTTGGGAGAATCCGACGTACGCCAACGGCTCTCTTGGTGCCCTGTACGGCCAGACCCCTCCGCTCATCAACGCCGCCCGGAAACCCCTCGAATGGCAAGCGTACGATATTATTTTCCATGCCACCGCCTGTGACACCGCTGGAGTCGTCACGAAAAAAGCGACGGTCACCGTCCTTCTCAACGGCGAACTGGTTCAAGATCATGTCACCATCGAGAAGGCCACCGATTGCACCGCTGGTCCGCTGCTGCTGCAAGACCACAGCGGATTCAAAGACGCACCGAAGACCACGATGAAGTTTCGCAATCTGTGGCTCCGTCCCCTTTAACTCATGTATCAATACCTGCTCTTTCACAAGCCCTACGGCGTCCTGCCGCAGTTCACCGACGGTTCGCCCGAACCGCGGCCCACCCTGGCCGAGTACATTAACATTCCCGAAATTTATCCCGTCGGCCGTCTCGATCTTGATAGCGAAGGGCTGCTGTTCCTCACCGACGACAATTGGGTGAAGCATCGAATGCTCGACCCGGAGCACAATCATCCGCGGATCTATCACGTTCAACTCGAAGGCGAAATCACCGACGAGGCCCTGGGCCATCTTCGCCGAGGCGTCGCCGTGGCCGACTACATCTCTCGGCCCGTGAAGACCAAACGCGTCTCGCCCACCTACCCGCCTCGCGTTCCCGCCATCCGGTTCCGCGCGGAGATTCCCACCTCTTGGATTGAAATCACGATGACCGAAGGCAAGAATCGCCAAGTCCGCCGGATGACCGCCGCCGTCGGGTTTCCCACGCTGCGACTGATTCGGGTGGGCATCGGCGAACTGACGCTCCAAGGGCTGGCCCCCGGGCAATACCGCCATCTCACCGCCACCGAAACCGTCGAACTCCGCGTCGGCTTCCAAAGAAAACGATGAAAGTTCTCGTCCTGAATTGCGGCAGTTCGTCCATCAAGAGTCAGATTCTCGAAACCTCCTCCGACGCCGTTTTGTCGAAGGTGACCGTGGAACGGATCGGCGCTCCAGATTCGATCGTGACCGCGTTTGACGAGCAGGGCCGACGAACGCGCCGCACGCTGGTCGTGAAGAACTTCGAGGATGGTCTCGACGCCGCGCTCAGCGCCCACGCTGTCGATCTCGGCTCGATCAACGCCGTTGGCCATCGCGTGGTCCATGGTGGCGAACAGTTCTCTGCCGCTGCCTTGATGACGCCGGAAGTCGTCCACTTCATTGAGGATCTGATCAGCCTCGCGCCCCTTCACAATCCGCACAATCTTCGCGGTTACTATGCCGCCGCGAAGGTCATGCCGCAGGCGAAGCACGTCGCCGTTTTCGATACCGCGTTCCATCATACCCTGCCGCCGAAGGCGTACCTTTACGGCCTTCCCTACGCCTACTATACCCGCGACAGAATTCGCCGCTACGGCTTCCACGGCATCTCGCATCGCTACGTCAGCAACCGTGTCGGCGTAGCCAAAGTCATCACCTGCCATCTCGGCAATGGTGCCTCCGTCTGCGCCGTTGATAACGGTCGGTCGGTCGATACCTCCATGGGCTTCACGCCGCTCGAAGGCCTGCTGATGGGCACCCGCAGCGGCGACGTCGACCCCAGCGTCATCCTGGCGCTCCTCGCTGAGGAAGGGGCCAGCGCGCACAGCGTCGAAGAACTTCTCAATCGACAAAGCGGTCTGCTCGGCCTCTCGGGTCTATCGCAGGACATGCGAACTCTGCTCGCCCAACGGGCTAGCGGATCCGGCCGCGCGGCCATGGCCATTGAAGTTTTTACCTACCGTATTCGCAAGTATATCGGCGCTTATTGGGCCGTTCTCAACGGCGCGGATGCCCTCGTCTTCACGGGCGGAATTGGGGAGAACGCCGCAGCCGTCCGAGCCGAAGCCTGTGCGGGTCTGGAGACGTTCGGCATCGAGATCGACCCCGAAGGCAACGCCCTGACGGTCGGCATGGAAGGAACCATCCATCGCGGGCGGGTCCCAGTCTGGGTGATCCCCGCCAACGAAGAACTCCTGATCGCCCGCGACACCGAGCGGTGCCTCTCGTCACTCTGAGAGCAGTTTCGTCCGTGCCTCGGCCAGCGCTAATTTGGCTTCCGAGCTCACGGTCGGATAGTTGGTCGCGACTTCGAGAATCGTCGTCGTCAGAATTTCCGCCACGGCTGCCCGGGCCACGAATTTATGGTCAGCCGGAATGATAAACCACGGCGCGTGCTTGGTGCTGGTAGCTTCGAGCATCTCGTCGTAGGCCCGCATGTAGTCATCCCAGTAACGCCGCTCGGCGAGGTCTCCCAGCGAAAATTTCCAATTCTTCTCGGGCGTATCGAGGCGTTCGAGAAAGCGCTTCTTTTGCTCTTCTTTCGAAACGTTCAAGAAAATCTTAATGATCTTCGTACCGTTGCGCGCCAAGTGCTGCTCGAAGTTATTGATGTCCTCATAGCGTTCTTTCCAGATCGATTTCGAGACCAGCTTGGCCGGCAACTTCTGCTTCGCCAAAATCTCAGGATGCACTTTCACCACCAAAACCTCTTCGTAGTGCGAGCGATTAAAAATGGTGATCTGCCCGCGGGCCGGCGCAGCCTTCATGCACCGCCAAAGGAATGAGTGGTCCAACTCCTCCGCCGAAGGGGCCTTGAAGCTGTGGACGTTGCAACCCTGGGGGTTCAGCCCGGCCATCACATGCTTCACCAAGCCGTCCTTGCCTGCCGCGTCCATCGCCTGTAGAACCACCAAGATGCTCCATTGGTCGCTGGCGTAAAGCTTGCCCTGCGCCTTGTTCAGCATCTCGAGGTCCTCGGCCATCAGCCTTTCCACGTCTTCCTGCGCGTTCTTGCCTTCGGGCTGCCAACTCGGATTATGATCCTTCAGCCGGATTTTCTTGCCGGGCTTCACGCGAAACTTTTCAATACGCTTAGGGTCGAGCATTGCTGGGAGGATACTACACTCGAAGTAGGGAATGCTTCTGTTCGCCGCCATACTTCTCGAAACTCTGCTTCGCCTGGTCACTCTACAGCCAGACGTGGCTTTTGACCGTGCGCCCGAACTGCGTGCCGCGCCTTGGCGGGATCGGGTGCGGCGTGAAGCCTTTTTCGCCCTCGCCTCGAAGGATCCACCGGCCGCCCATCGACGCATCCGCTCGGTCCTCGACCGGGAGTGGCTCGCCGATCTCCCCTTCACGCTCGCCCTGGAACAGGCCTACGCGCTTCCGGAAACCGAAGGCCGCGCTCTGCTCGAACGCGCCGCCCGCCATCAGCCGGAAGCGGCGTTGCGTGAAGTGGCCACCTGTTTGCGCTTTCCATACGGTCGGGCGATTGTGGAAGCGGCCATCGCCGAAGCGCCCACCGAAGCTGCCCTTCTCGCCGCCCGGCTACCGGCGCTGGCTGAGTTCGTTTCGTTTCGTGATCCCACAACGGCCGCCTTTGCCTTCAGAAAACGTCCCGCTGGGGACTTCCGGCTCGCCGCGCTCCTCGACGCCTATCGGGAAGACCCTTCGCCCTATTGGCGGCGGGCCGCCGCCCCGGAGGCCGCCGACTTCTTTCGCGTGCTGCACGAGTCTGGCCTCGCTCAGCTTGGCCTGTTGAACGGTTCGCAACGCCTCACCCTGGCCGCGCTCGCAAGGTCGGAAGACGAAGTGGAACTCGTTCCGGCTCTGCTGTCGCAAGGCGACCCCGCCACGCTTCCCGCGCCTCTGCTCCGCCGCGTGATGGCTCTCGCCGCACACCTCGACCGCTTCGCTCGCTTCGATCAACGGCCTCTGATCGACAAAACCTGTAAAGGGGTGTCCACGCTACCCGAAGCCCTCGACGCGGCTACCATCCTGGGCGCGACCACCTACCGCCCGGCTCTCGGCGACTCTCTCTACGCCCGTCTTTTGTCGACGGCTTCGACCGTCGGCTCGCTTGTCTTAGGACCTTCCATCCTCGAACGGTTCGTGTTCCCGAACGACGATGATGGGGTCGAGTCCTACGATAGCTTCCGGGCCTCTTACGCGACCGATCCAGCTTGGCTATGGAAGGAAGCCGACGGCGTCGTCGAGGTATCGAGCAAGGCCAAAGGCATCACCATCGTCGCCAATGTCCCCATGGACATCGTGAAGTTTCCGGACCGCACGCAGGACGCCGAAGACCGCCGCCGTCTGGTCGAAACGTTGCTTCCGCGCGCGCCCGAAGTTCTCGTCCATCGTGGGCATGACTATCATGTCCCGCGCACGCTACCGCTCATCCCTCGTTCGGCCAAGCTGATCTTTCTGGGCAGTTGCCGCGGCACGCAGGTGCTCGCCGATATTGTCGACGCCGCGCCCCAAGCGCAGATCGTCGCCACCCGCGGCATTGGCACGAAGGAAGTCAACGACCCATTTCTAAAAGCGATGAACCGCTATCTTCTCCGCGGCGGCGGCCGGCTCGATTGGCCCGCCCTATGGAAAGAGCTGCGCGTCACGCTGGGGGACAACGAGCGTTTCCGAGACTACGTCTCCCCGCCCGATAACGCCGCCGCCAACTTCCTTGCTCGCTACTACGCCTACCTCGATTCCTTGTGACGAATGCCAAGCCCGAGCGTCTTGCGCGCATACTCGACACCCCGTTCCACATGGTCCCGCTGCTGATACTGCACCGCTGTCAGGAACTGCGGAGCCACGGGCTGGCCATAGAGATCTTCAATCACCACGTGCCCTTCGTACGGCCCGCCTCGCTTGGCTAAAGCCAGGAACCGGGCGAAGTCCTTGGCCTTGGCCTCCGGGTAAAGTTCCCAAAACTTTGGGTCGAAGATCGGCAGCACCTGCGGCGGTCTACCCGTAATCGGCTTCACGTAAATATGCACTCCGGTCGCCAACTCCCGCAGCCGGGCCACCACCTTCACAAAGTCGATATTGCCTTCGCCTAACGGTACCCACTGCACGGCGATTCCCTTCGGATGTTCGTAAACCACCGAGTCGCGCAAATGAACCGTGACCGCCAACGGAGCCAGTGTTTCCACCGATTGCAGCGGATCCTCCATCACGAACACCGGGTTGCCCGTGTCCAGATAGCTGCCCACGGTATCCGTCCCCGCGGCTTCGATCAGCCGCTTCATCTCCCAGCCTTGCAGGTCTTTGTGAAACTCGAGACCAATCTTCATCCCCGCGTCTTTCAATTCGTTTTTGACCGCGCGAAAGATCGTCAAGGCCGTGTCGGTGTGCTGCTCAATCGAGCCCGGCGGCAGATGCTCCCGATCGCTCGCCAGGAGCGCCCGAACAATCGGCGAACCCATCGCCGAGCCCCGCGCGATCTCTCGCTTCAGCTTGGTGATCTCGGCCGCGGTGTCGGCCCGCGTCTTCGGAAGGATCGTCCCGCCGCCCGTTTCCAGGTGCAAGTTCAGCTCCTTGGTCCGCTGGCGTACCCACTTCCAATGAGCGGGCTCGTATCTTCCGGGGTCGGTTGTATCCTGCAAGAAAATTGCGTCCAGCCGCTGGGCCGCGCAGTAGTCGAGCAACTGGGCGTCGGTCCACCGGAGCGAACGCAGACAGTATGTGTTGATGCCCAATGGGATTGGGCCTGTCATGCTGGCGGAAGCGGCGGCGGTCGCGCCGAGGGCGGTCAAGAAATCGCGACGAAACATATAGGCTCCCAATCTAACATGAGCGTTTTGGGTGATAGACTTTGTTACATGATGGCTCGGTTTGGCTGCCTCTTCCTTCTCTTCGGCGCGATCTACGCGCAAGATCTCAAGATCAATGTTGGTCCCACCACGGGGCAAGTGCTGCAGCGCGGAGCCGACGGGCGAGCGAACATTAAGCTTGGCGGGACGGCGCAGCGGGCAGTGAACAAGTTTGTCGAAGCCCGCGTGATGAACGCGGAAGGGCCGCTACCCGGCTTTGATTGGAAGCCGCTCGAACGCGTGAAGACGACGAAGTGGGAGGGCGAGTTGAAGGGTGTGCCGCAGGGCGGCCCGTATTCGCTGGAAGTGCGGATTGTGGCTGGCACAGCGGAGGTCATCAAGGATCTTTATATCGGTGATTTATGGATTTTGGCGGGCCAGTCGAACATGGAAGGCGTCGGCGACCTAGTCGACGTTCAGGCTCCCGAAGACCGTGTCCGCAGCTTCGATCAGACGGACCGATGGACGCAAGCCACCGAGCCGCTGCACCGCTTGGTCGACGCCGTGGACCGGGTCCACTGGCGGAAGAACAAAGACGGCCAGCCGGAGAAGATCACGGGGCAGGACCTGGAACAGTGGATGTCCAATCGTAAGAAGGGTGCTGGCCTAGGCCTGCCGTTCGCGAAAGAAATTCTTACTCGTACCGGGATTCCGATCGGCCTGGTTCCGTGCGCCCACGGCGGCACCAGCATGGATCAATGGAGCCCCGAGCTGAAAGATAAGCAGGGCGATTCGCTCTACGGTGCCACGCT
>JANODS010001612.1:0-1221 GCA_031412835.1 Acidobacteriota bacterium
CCCCCACCCCCGACCAAGGCACCGTCACCGAAGCCCAAGCCCGCCTCCTCCGCCACGGCTACCTCGCCAGCGTCTCCTACATCGACGCTCAAATCGGTCGGCTCCTGGCCGAACTCGACCGTCTCAAGCTGACATCGAACACCATTGTCGTCCTCTGGGGCGACCATGGCTGGAAGCTCGGCGAACACAACGCCTGGGGCAAAATGACCAATTACGAAATCGATACCCGCGTCCCCCTCCTCATCCGAGCCCCCGGTATCTCTCCCGGCGTCTGCCCCGGCCTAGTCGAATCCGTCGCTATCTACCCTACCCTCTGCGACCTCGCCGGCCTCCCGCCCCCGTCCAACCGTGAAGGGACCTCGCTAACCCCCCTCCTCCGCCACCCCTCCCATCCCGGCAAACGAGCAATTTTCACCCAGTACCTCCGCGACGGCATCTGGGTCGCCCCCGACGGAGTAACTTACATGGGCCGCTCAATCCGCACCGAACGTTACCGTTACGTCGAATGGTCCACCTTTCCCACCAATCAACTTACTGCCACCGAACTCTATGATCTAACCGCCGACCCCGCCGAAAACAGTAACATCGCCGCCGCCTCCCCTAACCTCTGCCGCCAACTCGCCACTCGCTTAAAGTCCGGCTGGCGAGCCGAACACCGTCCCCTCTAATCGCACTAGCCCCAGAGGGAATCGATCGGCCCGTACAAGTCCTGGTTCGAAAACGGCACGTATTCAAACCCACGCCCCAGTGGGTCATCGCGCCGTACAGTCGTCCAGTCGATCCCCAATGCCGAGTAAATCGTAGCCTCCAGGTCTTCCGCGCGGATGTCTCGTTCCCGCCCCCAACCCGGCTCCGTCGTCGCTCCGCCCCGGTCGTCCGTGGACCCAATCGCGCGCCGACCTCGCACCCCCGCTCCGGCCACGAGCGCCGCCTGCTGCAGGAAGTGATCCCGCCCTGCCGTCTGGTTCGGCGTGCTCAACGTTCGGCCAAACTCACCCATGGCCACCACCAACGTCTCATCCAACATCCCCTCTTGCTTCAAGTCCGCCAGCAGCGTCCCCAGGGCGGCGTCAAACTGCCGTCCCACGGAATTTGCATTCCCGGGGTTCAAGCCGCCCGTATAGATGTTGGTGTGCATATCCCAACTACCCACATTGATCTGCACAAAACGCGTTCCCATGTTCGCGCGGACCAAATTTCTGGCAGTTATGCAGGCACTAC
>JANODS010001613.1:0-1611 GCA_031412835.1 Acidobacteriota bacterium
CGGATTGTCCGCAAAGCCGGGGCTAAGAAACGGCAGATAGCGGTCGTCGAAAAGAAACGGGCCACTCAGCGCCGGGCCGTAAATCTCAAGTAGGGCGAAGGCCAGAAGAAGCAGACCAGCGGCGACCGGCCACCAAGGTGCCGGACTAGGAAGGGTCGGTGGGGGGGTGTTTTTCTTGGACATGCTGCAATTGATATTCGATGATGGCAAGCTTCTGCGTTAGGGCGATGTTGGCGTCCTTCAAGTCGCTGATCACGACCGAGAAGCGGAAGAAGACGATGACGAACAGGCTGAGGATGATGAGCAAAAGGGCAAACGGCGCATTGTTCACACCGAGAAATTGAGCGAACTGAAGCAACGCCCACTGCCACTGAGAAAGGATCAGCATAACCAGCGCGGCGCTAAGCCAACTCACGGAATACTCCACGCGGATATGCGCTCGACGGATGGCGAAGAAGACAAGACAAATGAGTAGAATGCTCATGCCGGCGACGATGTTGAGTAACCGATCCATACCTTAAACCTTGCGGCGTTTGCCCTCATACTTCAGAATATTCACAACGACGCCCAAAAGCACGTGCAGGACGTAGTAGAACGACCGGAGTGCGGTGATCGTGCTCTGACCTGCCATCCGGGCCCGCATGATCACGGGGACTTCCACGAACTGAAACTGGCGGCGCTGCAGCACAACGAGCGCCTCAATCTCCGGGTATTCGAGCGGAAAGCTGCGTGCGAAAACCTCGAGCGCCTGCCGACTTACTCCAACGAATCCCGAAGTCGGATCGTGCACTTCCTTATCGAGGATCAGCCGCAGCACCTGGCGGAAAAACCAAATGCCAATTCCGCGGGCGAAACTCGTCGCCGGCACTTTGCCGTTCAAATACCGCGAACCGATGACCATCTCCACCCGCGATTCACGGAGTCTCTGGAACAGCAGGGGAATAAACCGCGGATCGTGTTGGCCGTCGCCATCAATCCGGATGACGTAGTGGAAGCCAGCGTCGTAGGCAAACCGATAGCCCGCCTGGACGCAGCCGCCCAAGCCAAGGTGGTAGGGCACGGAGATGACATCGGCTCCGGCTGTAATGGCTTCGGTGCGGGTGTCGTCCGTCGAGCAATCATCGATCACCAGGATCGGTACGCCCGGAACGATCATGCGCGCTTCGGCGACCACCCGCCGGATTGCCCCGCCTTCGTTGTAGGCGGGAATCAATATCATCAGCGCTTCCGGGCCCGAGGGTCTGATCAAGACGCTGCAACCTCCGTCAGGGAGATCTGATGCTGGTCAAGAAGTGCGCAGAACTCTTCCGCACTCAGTCGAGCGGAGCCGCGAATCCGCCGCCGATCCGCCAGAAGTCGTGGCAGCCACACCAGCAAGTCGAAGTGGGCACGAAGAACAAACAGCGGCAATTGCAGCGGATTATTGCCGCTCGCGCGGAACTCCCCCGCCGCCCCCTCACCATCAAGCAGCGCCACAAGGTGTAGAAAATACCGGGTCGCCGCCGCAAACGGGGCCAGCACCAGTCGACGAAGCGGAAAGCATTTCCAAACCAGTCGAAGTCGATTCCGTTCGACGAGATAAGCCTTCAACGACGACGCCCGACCCGCCGA
>JANODS010001614.1:0-2534 GCA_031412835.1 Acidobacteriota bacterium
CTCCGCTGGCTTCCCCGACGTCACCTTTGATCGCCTCACGTTCGGCATCGTCGCCCTCCACCTCGCCCGAAAATCATGAACTCCGTCCTCGCCATTCTCAACATCTTCATCGACCCGGCCGCGTCGGTCCGCTACCAGCGCGCCCAGGGCAAACTCGCCTGGCTCCCCCCCATCCTCCTCGCCGCCGCCGTCTCGGCCGGGGTCTCCTTCCTCCTCCGCCCCCTCTTCGAGCCAGCGATGTACAACGACTTGCTCGACACCATGAGCGCCGAGAAGGCCCGCGAAGCCATGGCCTTCGTCAATAGCACCCTGACCTTCTCGGCCGTCATGACCCCAGTCATGCTTGCCGTCATGCTGGCCATCAGCTCCGCCCTTGTCCTCGGCTTCAGCACTATCGCCGGCGTCCGCACCGTGTTCACCGACGTATTCACCCTGTTAGCCCACTGCTCCCTCGTCCCCCTCCTCGCCCAAGTCACGCAGTCCGTCGTCGTCAAACTCCGCGGCCAACTCAACTCAATGGCCGGGATGAAGCCCGCCTTCGGCCTCGACCTACTCCTCGGCGACGACGCCCCCCGCCTCCTCCAAGGACTGCTCAATTACTTTTCCTTCTTCACCCTTTGGTACATCGTCATCCTCGCCCTCGGCTACGCGGCCCTCACCGGCGTCTCCAAAGCGAAAGCCTTCGGCGTCACCAGCCCGGTTTGGATTCTAGGGCTCATCTTCGCCCTCGCCGGATCCCTCGCCCGCTAAGCGGGTCACGAAGTTTCCTGGCCGCCGTCCTCCCCCATCGGGTCGGCCTTGTACTTCGGCTTCTTCCGCTTGTCCTTCGGTTCAATCGGCTGCGATGCCTTCACAATTCCCACCACATTCCGCGCCACGCGCCGCACTGTCTTCCCGATATCGGGGGCCTTGGGTTTCTTCCGGGTTGCCATATGGTTATAATAGAGTCGTAAATTCCAAAGGAGGCCGTATGAGAGGATTTGGCTGGCAAGAATTATTGGTCATCCTGGCGATCGCTGCTTTGTTGTTCGGCGGGAAGAAAATTCCCGAAGTCGCAAAGGGGCTCGGCGAGGGTATCAAAAACTTCAAGAACGCTCTCAAAGGCGACGACAAGGTTGCAGAGCCGCAGCCCGAAGAAAAGAAGCAGGCGTAAGGCTTCCTCTGGTCGCCCGCACTTTGGGCGGAAAGGAATCGGTTATCAAAAGAAGCCCCGCTGGTTTACCCAGCGGGGCTTTTAAGTTTTGGAATTGGAGGAGACGGACCGAACCCAAACTACTTCGCGACTTTCTCTTTCTTCGGCGGCACAATGGCGTCTTTCACAGCCTTGGCTACCCGAAACTTCACGACCTTCTTGGCCGGAATCTTAATCGTCGCGCCCGTGGCAGGGTTGCGACCTGTGCGCGCCTTCCGCTCCTGACGGACCAATCGGCCCAAACCAGGCAGAACGGCCACACCGTTCTTCTTCGTTTCTTTAATGGCGATATCGGCATACAAAGTCACTAATGCCTTCGCCTGCTTCTTGTTGATCCCTTCAACTCCCTCTACGAGGGCCGCGACCAATTGCGTCTGCGTCATGCGTGTTACGACAGCCATTTTGCTCCTTTTCTGATTCTTCCGGAGAATCGAAACCAGCTTAAAACGTTTCAATCATTTTCATGCCGAAATGTTCTAAATGATCCCTTTGCAGTTGCAATCATACGGCAGCCGCTACATCGAAGTAAAGGAAAAAACGCTACCAGATGGCCACTTTTTCACTATTTAACGCCCCACCCCCCTCAAAACCCCTAATTTTCGGCCTCTTGGCCGTTCTCACCCTCTCCGGAGCCCCACAGGATGCCCTTCCGCGCGTCGTCCTCTCCGACGCCGTCTAGCAGATCACCCCTTCAAAATCCGGTCGTAGACATCGTGTCTACCGATCCACAACCAGTAAAGATCGTTTCCCTCGCGTCTGGCCACCGCGCGGTAGTCGCGGCTAATCCGAACGGACCACAAGCGACCGACTGCTTTGAAGTGCAGCGAAGGGTGACGGGGGTTCGTACTAAATAACGCGTACTGCTTGTCGGCCTGCTCCTGGATCTCTGGCGGCAACAACTCGTAGCACTCCCAGAATTCCGCTAACGGATGCGAAACAAGCTTCACTTAGTAGCGCGTTGCTCACGACGGATACGGAGCCCCTCTTCAAGCGAGGTAACGCCTCCCGTAGCCTTTATATGTTCGATCTCACGGTCAATTCTTTCGACCAGATGATCGCCTCGACCACCGGGGGAAAAATCGCGCTCCATCTCCTCGTCCCAGGCTTCCTGTTCCCTCTCCTCACACCAATCGGCAAACTGCTCCTGCTCGCCTTTCGAGAGCTGAACAAACGCTTCCTTGATCGCTTCCAAGGTCATACAATCACCATAGCCTGAATCACCGATCAGTGCAAACCCCAACGAACGGCTCATCCCACCCCATCGTTATCCCCAGCCTTAACCCGCAGCACCCGCAAATCCTCACCCTCCGCCAACACCTGCAACGTATCGCCCGCCTGCAAT
>JANODS010001615.1:0-4556 GCA_031412835.1 Acidobacteriota bacterium
CACGGCGGTTTTTACGAACCTGACGCAGGACCATTTGGATTTCCACGGCTCGATGGAAGAGTATTTTGCCGCGAAGCGGAAGCTATTCGAAGGGGAGTTTCGGCCACCGTTCGCGGTGATCAATGCGGACGATGTTTACGGGCAACAGATCACTCCTGGCGCTGGCACTGCAACGCTTCGGTATGGGCTGAGCGAGGCGGCCGACTTGCGGGCGGAGGCGATTGAAAGCTCGTATTCGGGACTTCGCTTTTTGGCTTGCCACGGCGGTAACAAGTACGAAGTGCGGTCGGCGATGGTGGGCGAGATCAACGTTTATAACATCCTGGCCGCCCTGGGAACCGGACTGAGTTATGGGCTGGAATGGGAGACGATGCTGGCGGGAATTGCGTCGTGCCCGGGCGTGCCAGGCCGCTTTGAGCGAGTCGACGTGGGCCAGCCCTTTCTCGTGATCGTGGACTATGCGCATACCGATGACGCGGTGCGGAATACGCTGCGGGTGGCGCGCCAGTTGCTGAGCGGCGGCCAGTTGATCACCTTGTTCGGCTGCGGCGGCGATCGCGACCGGACCAAGCGTCCGCGGATGGGAATGGCGGCGGGGGAGTTGAGCGACTACATCGTCTTGACGAGCGACAATCCGCGGTCTGAAGAGCCGCTGTCGATTTTGAACGACGTTCTGGTGGGCCTGCGAAGGTTCGACACGCCGCACGCGGTGGAGCCGGATCGGGCCGCGGGAATTGCGCTGGCGCTGGGCCGGGCGCGGGCGGGCGATATCGTGATCCTGGCGGGAAAGGGGCACGAGACGTATCAGGTGTTGCAGGATCGGACGATCGATTTTGATGATCGGGTGGTGGCTCGGCAGGTGTTGGCCAAGTTGGGCTTTGGGGTGTCGGCATGCGCATGACGTTTGCCGAAATCGTTGCGGCCACTGGAAGCGCTTCGGCGGCTCCGGCGGGGAGCGTGGGCGACTGGAGTATCGACTCGCGGACGTTGGCCGGAGAGGCGATTTATATCGCTCTCCCTGGCGCGGTTTATGACGGGCATCAGTTCGTCGAGCAGGCGGCGGCGAACGGCGCGGTGGCGGTGCTCGTAGAAAAAGATATCGCTGCTTTGGCGATTCCCTGCTTTCGGGTTTGGAACACGCTGGTGGCGTTGCAGGAGCTTGCCCGCCGAGCGCGACTGCGGTTGACGGGTACGGTGGTTGGGGTGACGGGGAGCGCCGGCAAGACGACGACGAAGGATACGATTGCGACTTTGTTGGGCGGTGCGTTGCGCGTCGGTAAGAACGAAGGCAACCTGAACAACCATATCGGGCTGCCGCTTTCGATTTTGCGACAGAGCCCGGTCGAGCAGGTTTACGTCTTCGAGATGGGAATGAATCACCTGGGCGAAATTCGATTTCTTGCTTCGATTGCACGTCCTCAAATTGCGGTGGTGACGAATGTCGGCACGGCGCACATCGAGAACCTGGGCTCGCGGGAGGCGATTGCGCTGGCCAAGCGGGAGTTGGTGGAGAGCTTGCCGGCGGATGGGATTGCCGTGCTGAATGCCGATGACGCGCACGTCGCACGGTTCGGCGAAATTCATCCGGGGCAGACGGTGACTTATGGGCTGGAGATCGAGGCCGACTTCCGCGTGGAGAGCCTGACGATGTCGGAAGCCGGGGCGCGTTTTCAAATTGGCGAGACGATTTTTGAAACACCTGTGGCGGGCAAACACTCCGTATTAAATGTTGCGGCGGCGGTTGCGGTTGGCAGCTTGCTGGGCGTGAAGCCGACGGAGTTGGCCGAACGGGCCAGGCTGCTGGAACCCGGAAAGATGCGGGGGGAGCGCGAGGAACATAAGGGAGTGACGATCCTGAACGATTGCTACAACAGCAACCCGGACGCCGCGAAGGCCATGTTGGCTTATGCCGCGATCCTACCGGCGCGTCGGCGCATTGCCGTGTTGGGGGAGATGCTGGAACTCGGCGACTGGTCGGCGGCGCTGCACCGGGAGGTGGGCGAACGGGCCGCCGAACTGCGGTTCGACTGGGTGGTGGGGGTGAAGGGCGACGCGTCGCATCTGACCGACGGGGCAAAGGGCGCAGGGGCGGAAGCGCTGTATTTTGCGACCGCGGAGGAGGCTGGCGAGGCGCTCCGTTCGTTGACGGCGCCGGGCGACTTGCTGCTATTCAAAGGCTCTCGCGGTACGCGGATGGAACTCGCGCTCGAAAGGTATAAGGCCGACTGATGCTTTACTGGTTACTCTACGAACAAATTTCTCCGGTCTTTGGCCCCGCTCGCCTCTTCGGGTACGTGACGTTTCGCACGGCGTTTGCCAGCCTCACCGCGCTGTTCCTATCGCTTTTCCTGGGCCCCTGGTTGATCCGGCGGCTGCGCGAATTCAAGTATGGGCAGCAGATCCGGGCGGAGGTAACGGCGCATCAGAAGAAGGCCGGTACGCCGACAATGGGCGGTTTGCTGATCATTGTCTCGATCGTGGTGCCGACGCTGCTGTGGACCAATCTTCGCAATCCTTACGTCTGGATTGCGCTGTTCGGTCTCGTGAGTTTTGGCACGATTGGCTTTTTTGACGACTACGCCAAAGTGAAGAAGATGCAGAACATGGGCTTCACGGCGCGCAAGAAGTTTTTCTGGCAGGTGGTAGCCAGTTGCGTGATCGGCGTAATGCTGTTGATCCTTCACGCGCGCGGGGGCTACGATCCGGCGATGAACGTCCCGTTTTTCAAATCGTTCAAGCCGAGCTTGTTGATCACCGCGTTTCTCGGGAACCCGTGGACTTATCCGCTGGCGTTTGGGTTCTTCTTCCTGTTTCTAATCATCGTGCTGGCGGGTTCGTCGAACGCGGTGAATCTGACCGACGGCCTGGATGGTTTGGCGATTGGTTTGATGATCATCGCCGCCGGTGCGATGACGATGTTGACGTACATGAGCGGGCACCGGACTTTCGCCGAGTACCTGGACCTGAACCGTCTTCCCGGCGCGAGCGAACTGACGGTTTTTTGCGGCGCGATGATGGGTGCTTCGCTGGGGTTCCTATGGTTCAACGCGCATCCGGCCGAAGTGTTCATGGGCGACGTTGGCTCGCTGGCGTTGGGCGGAGCGCTGGGAACGGTGGCGGTACTCATCAAACAAGAGTTGCTGCTTGTATTCATCGGCGGCGTCTACATCATCGAATTGATGAGCGTCGTTCTGCAGGTGGGCAGCTACAAACTGCGGAAGAAACGAATCTTCAAGATGGCACCGCTGCACCACCATTTCGAAATCGTTGGCTGGACCGAGACGAAGATCATCACTCGGTTTTGGATTCTTGGTCTGATTATGGCGCTGTGCGCATTGACTACTTTGAAGTTGCGGTAGCGGAGATTTTTGTGGAACTGGCCGGCAAACACATCCTCGTCGTCGGGTTAGGCAAGAGTGGCCTGGCGGCGGCGCGGCTGGCGGCACAGTTGGGGGCGAGGGTGACGGTGTGCGATGAGAAGCCGCTGGCGGAGACGCGATTCGCGGCGGAGGTGGCAGAGCTGGGAGTGGGCTATTTGCCGCAGGCGGAGGCGGTAGGCGCTGCGTTCGATCTGGTGATTCAGTCGCCGGGTGTACCGCTGGAAGCCCCGGTTTTTGCGGGTGCGAAGGTGACCGGAGAGCTGGAATTTGCGGCACCGCTGTTGCGCGGCCGGACCATTGGCATTACCGGTTCGAACGGCAAAACGACGACTACGGCGATGATCGGCCACATTCTGCAACACGCTCAAGTGCCCGCGCAGGTGGGGGGCAACATCGGCACGCCTCCAACGGCGATGGTTGGCACGTCGCGAGTCGGCCAGTGGAATGTGCTGGAACTGTCGAGCTTCCAACTCGAGACGATTCAAAGTTTCCAGGCTGACATCGGGCTGATTTTGAACCTCACGCCGGATCACTTGGATCGGCACAAAACGATGGAGCGATACGTCGACGCGAAGGCCCGCTTGATCGAATTGCAGACTCGTTTGAACGTCGCGGTGCTGAATGCGGCGGACCCGTTGTCGGGCGAGTTGGCCAAGCGGACCCGGGCTCGGGTGGTGTACTTCAATGCGACCGAGCCGGGCCCGTGGACGATCGCCGAGAAAGACGGCGTGATCACGGTGGACGAGCAGGTCTTGATACCGATTGAAGCTATTCCGCTGCGGGGTCGGCACAACGTTGAGAATGTGATGGCGGCGGCGGCCGCGGCGTGGCTGGCGAATGTGTCGCTCGACGATATTGAGGCCGCTGTCCGCACCTTCCCCGGAGTGGAACATCGGTTGGAGTTTGTGCGCGAGGTGGCGGGAGTCCGCTACTACAATGATTCGAAGGCGACCAACGTTGATGCCACGGAGAAGGCGCTCGACGCCTTTGACGGCGGGTTGTGGGTGATCCTCGGGGGCAAGGATAAGCAAAGTGACTATCGGGCGTTGGCGGGTCGCCTGAGGAGCAAGGCGCGCGGCATTCTGCTGATTGGCATGGCGGCAAGCATTATCCGTCGGCAATTGGAAGAGGTGGAACCCGGCCTTCCGCTGCTCGATTGCGGCACGATTGAGGAGG
>JANODS010001616.1:0-2685 GCA_031412835.1 Acidobacteriota bacterium
CATCATGGGCCGCTTGATCCCGGCGGGAACGGGTATGGATTACTACCGCGGTGTCAAAATCGCGGGCGAAGACATCCCGGACGAAGAGCCCACGCCAGAGGTCGAGGTCAGCCTCGCCGACAGCATGTCCGATTACGAAGACACCGCCCGTACCTTCTACGCCGGCGGCCTCAGCGAAGTGGTCCCGGATGCCATCCCGGAACCCGATCTCGCCGAATAACCAAACCACACACCCACAAAACGGCCGGGCTATACGCCCGGCCTTTTTGCGTCTGCTCCGCCTTCTTCTTCAACTTCACCAGGTTCGCATGCAGCGACTCCGCCGCCAACCCATGCAACATCAGCCGATACCCCGCCTGCAGCGTCGACAGCGGCACCAACGGATGCTTGTTATTCACCAGCCCCACGTAGCTCGGATCCCCAATCAACCGCGCACAATAAATCGCCACCGTCTCGTCTAACTGCAACGAGTTACTCGCCCGCCAAAAATCACTATCCGTCAAAAACAGTTGATACAGCGGCGTGTAAATCTCAATCGCCGTCTCCGCATCCAATACGTTCATCCGTCCCGCCGTCAACCTCTCCCGCTCGATCGGAAACGCTCCCGTCGTAATCGCGTCAAAGTTCAGATTAGCCCGCGGCTCAAGCTCAATCCCTTTCTCCTTCAACTCCCGATTCAGCCGAATAATGAAGTTGAAAATGTTCAAATCGTGCTGCAAAAACACGTTGTCAATGAGCCCCTCCAAATTCGCCGGCCGCAACGCCATCATCGGAATCTCCACCCCCTCCACGTTCGAAGCCACAAACTGCAATAGCTCCGACCCAATGTGGAAGTGCCGCAAAATCAGGTAATTCGCCTCCGGTCGAACGAAATACTTCAGCCCCCAATAAATCGTCCGATGCAACACCCTACTCGACGTAAACCGATTCGGCACAAACACCTTTACCACCTGCAACGCCATAATCGTCGTCTTCGCCAATGGCCGAATCAACGGCAGCAAGAACTGCCGCGACTTACTGCTCGCGTTCTCCAGCAAAGCACGCTTTACATCGTCACTCAGCGGCAAACTCGTATCCAAGTAAAGCGCCAGCCACGGGCTCGGGTCCTTCGGGTCAAACTCCAAACCGTCAAAATCCATACGCCTCCCAAACTAAAAGTGGTCTAACTCTTCTAACTGCAACGCATAAAGCCGCCCCGTCACCTTCGCGCACCGCACAATATCATCCACCATCGCCTCCGTCAAAATCCCGTGCGCAATCGCCAAATCCAGCCGCTCAAAATGCCGCACATCACTCGCCGAGTGATACACCAAAAACGAAACCTGCTCCGCGCTCAAACCCAACTGCTTCTGAATTCGCTCCCCCCACTGGCTCGCCACTCGCTGTCCCAACCCCTCCACAATGAACATCGCCCCCGCCAAATCAAACGGATTCTCCCGGCTCGCCCGATGCAAAACATAGGCCGAAAGCGCCTCACTGCCAATGTTCTTCCGCCCGCCCCGTATCTCTTCGAGCGTCCCCCCCACCGCCACATAGTTCCGCTCAATCATCTCGTAATCCCGATGCTCCTCCTGCGTGTGCGCAATAAACGCACTCCGCAGCGGGAAATACTCCGCCGTAATATTCGACGCCGCCCGCGCAATCCACCGCGACCCATCGATCACCTGCTGCCGAAGATTAAAGAGTAACCTCCGATAGTCCTCCACCGTAAACTCTGGACTATACAGCCGCTGCACCATCGGCACCCGATGTAACTCACTCTCAAACTCAAACCAAACCGTCGCCAACTCCCGAATCAGCCGTTGCGCCAACGGGTCCGCCGTCCGCTCCAAATGCGGAACCGCCGTCCGCGGAATCGCCGTCGAAGCCCTCTCCGGACCCCCCTCCACCACCCGCAACATCATATAGGCAAACGTAAACCGCCCACTCTCCGGCACCATGCAAAACAACCGCTGCCCCGCCTCCAACCGTCCAGAATAGAACAACTCCTCCAACTGCACATAAATCGACGCCGACCCCACATTCCCCTTCGTATACAAGTTCGTAAACCACCGCTCCAGCGGAATATCCACGCCTCCCCGCGCCGCCATCTCCTGCGCCTGCTCCCGAAACAGGTGCGACGAATAATGCGCCACCACCCAGTCAATCGACGCCGGGTTCAGCCGCCCCTTCCGCACCAGATCCACCGCTCCGTCCACCGCGCACCGCACCACCTCCGGCAGCATCCGTATATCCTGTCGCAGGTTAATCGCCCCCGCCCGGTCCGCCGCCCCGATGCTCGGGTAGTCCAACCACGATCTCATCCCCTCCGCCGCCCCCACGTACATACAAGGTTCAAACCGGCCCGCATGCGACACAATCTCAATCCACTCCACCTCCAACGCCAACCCCACCGCCACCGGCTGCAACAACGCCGCCCCCGCCCCGTCCGAAAGAATCCAACGCAAGAACTCCGCGTCAAAATCCAACGCCCCGCTCGACTGCGCCTCATACCGGCTCGCCTTAAACAGCCGGCTCGCGAACTCACTCGCGCACGCCACCGCCGCCTTCCGCCCCGCCCCCACCAGCAACGCCCCGACCATCAGCGCCAACACCCCCCACGCCCAAACAACCTGCAAACACGCGAATTCACAAGCCGGCGTCCCCAACACCCCAAGCACCAAGCACGCAAACCCCCGCAGCGGC
>JANODS010001617.1:0-3740 GCA_031412835.1 Acidobacteriota bacterium
GCGCGGACGGCATACGGTGAAGTTTGGCGTCGACTTCCGGCGTCGGCAGTTGACGCAGTACCAGACCAACCGCGGCAACGGCCGGTTCAACTTTGGGCGGACATTTACGGACGATCCGAACAACGTGGCGACGACCGGCGACGCGATGGCGGCGTTAATACTGGGAGCGGCGAATACAATTGAGCAGGACTTTACGCTGATCGCTCCGGGGATCCGGATGTGGGAGTCGAACTATTTCCTGCAGGACGATTGGAAGATTTCGGACAAGCTGACGGTGAACGTTGGTATCCGGTATGAGTACGATACTCCGACTACGGAAGTCACTAACCGTTGGACGAACTACGACGTCGTGCAGGCGAAATTGCTGGTGGCCGGATTCAACTCCGATTCCCGGACGGGTGTGTTGGGGGACAAGAACAACTTTGCTCCCCGGTTGGGTTTTGCGTACCGGTTGCGGCCGGGAACGGTGATCCGCGGCGGCGGCGGTATTTTCTTCACGCCGGCGGGTAGCGAGAGTGTGTTGATGCGGCGTCACCGGCAGTTGCCGTATGGCCCGATTAATGCGCTGGACATCAACCAGTTTGTGGCGAACCCGAGGCGGGTATCGGATGGGCTGCCGCCGATTCCGACCTTGACCGCGGAATCCGCAGTGCGGAACCCGGTGGGGAACTTCCTGGGTGTGGCTTCGAACTTCGTTTCGGGCTATGCGCAGCAGTTCAATTTGCAGGTGCAGCACCAGTTGCCGATGGAGTTGGTCTTCAAGATTGGCTATGTGGGCAACCTGGGTCGGAAACTCGACAACGTGTATGGGTTTAACCAGCAGGTTCCGGGACCGGGCGCACCGGGACCGCGGCGGCCATTGTTTGCCGTGGCGCCGGGAATTGTGAATGTGGACTACAACGTTTCCGACGGGCTGTCCTCGTACCATTCGTTGCAGAGCACGATTGAACGTCGTTTTTCGAGTGGGCTGGGCTTTTTGGCGGCCTATACGTATTCGCACTCGATCGACAACGTCGGCAACCAGTTTGGCGGGGCCGACAACGGGCCGCTGCCGCAGGATCGGCGCTATCGCAGCGTGGAACGGGCGACGTCGGGCTTCGACATTGCGCACCGTTTCGTCTACAGCATGAACTACGAACTGCCTTTCGGCAAAGGCCGGAAATTTAGTTCGGGTAATGCGGTGGTGAACAACATTCTGGGCGGCTGGGACAGTAACATGATCTTCCAGAAGCAGACGGGGTTGCCGTTTACACCGCAATTGGCGAATTCGGTATCGAATGCGGGCGGCAGCCGACCGGACCGGTACAAGAGCGGTGAGATTGACAACCCGACGATCGCGCGTTGGTTCGACACGTCGCTGGGAACAGCGGCGGGCACGGCCGCGTGGGGTACGCCGACGGTGTTCACGTTTGGCAACGGCGGCAGGAACGTGCTGCGCGGACCGGGCCGGACGAATGTCGATTTCTCGCTGTTTAAAAACTTCCAAATCACCGAACGGGTGAAGCTGCAATTCCGGAGCGAGATGTTCAACATCTTCAACCACGCGCAGTTTGACCTGCCAAACTCGGCGGTGGGAAATCCGAACGCGGGCATTATCACTGCGTTGATCGGGATTCCGCGGCAGGTGCAGTTTGCGCTGCGGTTGACGTTCTAGAATCCGTAACGGCCTAGGGCGCATTGGCGCGTCCTGGGCCGTTCTCAAGAGAAGAAGCGATGGCCCCGCCGGAAAGGGCTAATCCTTTACCTTATCTTTCACCTTTTTCGCGGCCCTCTCGGTCGCGTCCGCCGCTTTGCCGATTCCCTCTTTGGTCTTATCGACCACTTTGTCACCCACCGCCCTCGCGGCGTCTCCCGTCTCTTTGCCCGCCCGTTTGGCCGCCTCCACCGCTTCGTCAGTTTCCCGACGAATCCGCGAATCTCTATCCTCGGCACATCCCGCAAGCAGGAGCGCCAACGCCGCTATCGGAACAATAATGATCTTCATACCGGAGCAGATGATCCCCGCGCCAACGCTGTTACACGACGACCAATCGCGCTAGCGGGTAATCCGGTCCAAGTCCCGTTCCAGCCGCTTCACCGCTTCTTCAATCCGGTCGGCCTCCCGCTCCCATTCCCGACTGTGGTGCGTCACCCGCCGCTCAATTCGCTCCGCCCGTTCCTCCACCTTCTTCCCCTGGCGTTCCGCCTCCCGTTCCAACCGCTGGCCGACCCGCTCCAACCGGTCCCCCATCCGTTCCATTCGTTCCGCAATTCGGTCGGCTGATCGGTGCGAAAAGCATCCGGCCAGCAAAAGTAAAGGCGTCAGCAAGAGGATCAAGCGCATACCCGTCCATTACGGAAGCAACGGCATCCGGGTTCAAAAAATCTACCGGCCTACAGCACCAGCATCGGATGGTACAAATTCGGCAGGACGATTTCGCCAATCGCCACCAACTCCCCCGCCCCATCCACCGCCCGGACATACCGCGCCCCCTGCTCCACCCGAAACGCGCTTACCCGGAAATCCCGACCCTGCCGAATGAACCCCGCCGTCACATCGTCCACCCGTTCCCGCGGAAACTCCGGCAACAAGTCAATCGCCGGAATCATCGCGGCGGCCAACGTCGACGGATCGGCCAGCTCTTCCAGCGTCCGCGCTTGGTCGAGGGTAAAAATCCCGGCCCGCGTCCGCCGCAGCGCCGATAAATGCGCCCCGCATCCCAACAAAACGCCCAAATCGTGCGCCAAGCTCCGAATGTAGGTCCCCGTCGAACTGTGCACCCGCACCTTCGCCGAATCGCCCTCGCACCCCAATAACGTCAACTCGTAAATGGTCACCGGCACCGCTTTCAACTCCACCGGTCGCCCCTGCCGTTCTAACTTATACGCCGGCACGCCGTTGATCTTCTTCGCCGAAACCGCCGGCGGCATCTGGATGATCTCGCCTCGAAACCCCTCCAGCGCTCGCTCCAAAATCGCGGCATCCAAGTTCACCGCCACGGCCTCCGTCGTCGCCTCGCCGTCCGCGTCATAGGAGTTCGTCGCGAAGCCGAACCGAATTGTGGCTTCGTACACCTTATCCGCATGCGTGAAAAACTGCGCCAGGCGAGTCGCCCGGTTCAGCACGAGCGGCAACACGCCGGTAGCCATCGGGTCCAACGTCCCCAAGTGCCCCACCCGCTTCGTCTGCGCCAACCGCCGCATCTTGCCGACCACGTCGTGCGACGTCCATTCGGTGGGCTTATCAACTACGACTACTCCAGCCACGATTACTCCATCCATCAACTTCCAGGTTGGCACAAAGTAAACTGGTAAGGGTGGAACAAGAGCAAGTTCAGGGCAAACTTTATGATGGCCAGCTATTGCGCCGCCTCGCGTTCTACATCAAGCCTTATCGCAAACAGGTCGCCGCCACCGTCGCCCTGCTCACCGTTCACTCCCTGCTCGAATCCGTCGGCCCCGTCCTCACCGCCATCGCCATCGATCGGTACCTTGTCCAACGCGCCCCCGGCGCCGTGGAAGGCATCTCCCAACTCTCGCTCCTCCTCCTCGGCGTCTCCGTCCTCATTCTCCTCGCCGAATTCGGCCAAGCCCTGCTCATGCAATGGACCGGCCAACGCGCCATGTTCGCCCTCCGCCGCGACCTCATGGCCCAGCTCCACCGCCTCGACATCGCCTACTTCGATAAGCACCCCGTCGGCCGCCTCGTCACCCGCGTCACGAACGATGTCGATACCCTCAACGAGCTCTTCAGCTCCGGC
>JANODS010001618.1:0-14918 GCA_031412835.1 Acidobacteriota bacterium
CTGTCGGCGGATTTCGAATCTGGCTTTGTCATTAACTTTTAACCGCCACTGCGCTATAACTTAGGGACGTCTATGAGTAAAATCTTGCTAATTGTGAT
Organism: Acidobacteriota bacterium; assembly: GCA_031412835.1. Lineage (GTDB taxonomy): Bacteria > Acidobacteriota > Terriglobia > Bryobacterales > Bryobacteraceae. The sequence goes on from JANODS010001618.1 coordinate 99, forward strand.
GGGGCTTGCAGCCATGCCGCTGCTTGCTCAGTTCGACTCAGCCACGGTGCTGGGTGTGGTTCGCGACTCGTCTGGGCTAGGGATTCCGAAAGCGAAGCTGAAGCTGAGCAACACGCGGACCGGCGTCGAGGTGAACGCGGAATCGGACAGCGGCGGGAGCTTTCAGTTTCAGACCGTGAAGCCTGGTTTTTATAAGGTTTCGGCCGAGTCGGCGGGTTTTAAGACCGCGGTGGCCAAAGAGTTTGAAGTGACCGTGAACGCTCGGCAGCGTGTGGACTTGCAGCTTGAGGTCGGCGCAACGACGGATAGTATTACGATCAACGACGCGGCGAAGATTTTGGAGACTGATTCGAGTTCGCGTGGCACGGTGGTTGGCACGCAGCAGATGGTAAATCTGCCGTTGAACGGTCGGGCGTATGCCGACTTGGCGCTGCTCGCGCCGGGCGTTCGGCGGAGCACCATTTCTAATACGCGGGACGCTTCGTTCAATGTGAACGGGATGCGCAGTTCGCAGAACAACTTCGTCGTGGACGGCGTGGATAACAACGCCTACGGAACCTCGAACCAGGGCTTTTCGAACCAAGTGGTGCAGGTGACCCCGGACGCCATGCAAGAGTTTCGTTTGGAGACGAACAACTTTTCGGCCGAGTTTGGCCGGGCGGGCGGCGCGGTGATCAACGCGTCGATTCGGAGCGGAACGAACGAGTTGCATGCTTCGGCATGGGAGTATTTGCGGAACACGTCGTTGAACGCGACGGGCTTTTTTAAGCCGGTGAACAACCAGAAGCCGACGTTGATTCAGAACCAGTTTGGGGTGGCGGCGGGCGGTGCGCTCGTGAAGAACAAGATGTTTATTTTTGGAGACTACGAGGGCTTTCGCCGCGTCAGCCGCGTGATTACCTTCGCGACTTTGCCGTCGATGGCAATGCGGCAGGGCAACATGGGTATTCCGATTCGGAACCCTTACACGGGCGTGGTTTACACCGACGGTGTAATTCCGGCTTCCGTGATCGGTCGTTCGGCCCGCGAGATTCTGGCGGATCTTCCAGCCCCCAACCGGGCGGGTGCGGGTCCTCTGGGAGTGGGTAACAATTTTGAATCGCAGCCGAACCGGACCGACCGGAACGATAAAGGCGACATTCGCTACGACCAGTATTTCAATTCGAAGTGGACAGCTTTTGCGCGGTACAGCCACCGCCTGTTGAACAACCTGGAGCCGCCGGCGATTCCGGGTCCGTCGGGGGGCGATGCGAACGGTTCGGTTCGCGTGCGGAACGAGCAGATGGCGCTGGGCACGACTTACACCTTGAGCCCGACCTCGTTGATTGAATTTAGGTTGGGCATTTCGCGGACCGAGGGTGGTAAGTTTCCTCTTTTTGTTGGCACTCCCACAATTGGCGAGCGCTTTGGAATTCCGAACATTCCGAACGATAAACGATTCACGGGAGGGGTGATGAGTACCGGCATTAATGGATTCACCTCGATTGGGGTGCAGGGATCGAATCCGCAGTTCCAGAATCCGTTCGTAATTGATCCGAAGGTCAACTACTCGAAGATTTTGAACAAGCACAGCTTGAAGTTGGGGTACGAGTATCAGAGCATCGATACCGATATCGACGACTTCAATCCGAAGTATGGTGGCAGCAGCTTTAACGGCCGCTTTTCGCAGGCTCCGGGTACAGCGAACGATGATCGGCAGTTTGTGGCCGACTACCTGATGGGAGCGCGTTCGAGTTATCAGCTCAACACGGCGACGATTGTGAATTACCGGCAGCGGATGCATTTTCTTTATCTCCAGGACGACTTTAAGGTTTCGCGGCGGCTGACTTTAAATCTTGGGCTGCGGTACGAGTTTGCGACTCCACAGTGGGAAGCGCAGAACCGGCTTTCGAACTTTGATCCGTCGAACAACACTCTGGTTTTAGCCAAAGCGGGATCGTTGCGGGATCGGAGCCAGGTGAACCCGGACCGGAATAATATCGGGCCGCGGATTGGTGCGGCATACACGTTGAACGACAAGACGGTGATCCGGGCTGCGTTCGGCGTTAGCTATCTGCATTTCAACCGCATGGGCGGCGAGAACCTTTTGGCTTACAATCTGCCGTTCATTTTGAATCCGAATATTAACCAGGTTGCGCCGGCGGTGCCGAATGGCGGGCAGACGCTGTGCCCGACGACGGGCAGCTATAATCCGGCGACGTGCTTTTTGCCCTTCGAACGGGGCTTTCCGGACAACTTCCTGAGCATCGCGAACGTGCGGACCAATACAGTGCGGACGAATCAGATTCCGTTCAATCTGCCTTCGGCTTCGGTGAAGAGCTACCACGTGACGATTCAGCGTCAGATTGCTGCCGGATTGGTGCTCGATGTTGGCTACGTAGGCACCATCGGTCGGAACATGATGATCCTGGGCGACTTGAACACGGCTCGGGCGAATAACCCTAACGAGAATATTCCGCTGGACGCTCGGCGGCCCATCAATGGTTTTAGCTACATTCAGTCTGCCTTCCCTGGTGGTTTCCTCGATTATCACGCTTTCCAGGCGAAGCTGGAGCGGAAGTTCTCAAACGGATTTTATCTGTTGAACTCGTTTACTTGGTCGAAGGCGATTGATAACGCTTCCGGGCATTTGGAGACGGCGAACGGCGACAACAGCCGGGTGAATTACCTCAACCTGGCTAGCGAAAAGGGTTTGGGCGGCTATGATCAGCCGTTCAACAACGTAACGACATTCCTGTACGATTTGCCGTTTGGCAAGGGCCGGAGGTTCGGTTCGAACTGGAACAAGGCGAGCGATTTGGTAGCGGGTGGTTGGCGGCTTTCGGCTATCAACTTCTCGGGAAGTGGATCGCCGGTGAATCTGACTTGGGGCCCGTCGGCTCAGTTTCAGGTGAGCGGTGCACCGACCTATCGGCCGAACATTACAGGCAACCCGGTGATGCCGGAGGGGCAACGGACGGTTCAGCGCTGGCTGAATCCGGAGACTGTTTCGAACCCGACGGATCCGCGGTTCCCGTTTGGTAACGCAGGGCGGAACATTGTACGGGGTCCGGCGATTCACCAGATGAACTTTGGACTGCATAAGGACTTCCACATTACGGAGAAGTTTAAGACGGAGTTCCGAATGGAGGCGTTCAATTTCTTGAACAAGACGAACCTGGGCAATCCGAATTCGAATCGTTCGAGTGGTGCTTTTGGAACAATTACGGGGTTGAACACCCCGGCTCGCGAGATCCAGTTTGCGCTGCGGATTGCGTTCTAAAGCAGGGAAACTGGGTTGATTGGGGTTCGAAAGCGAGCCCACGGGGCCGCCTCGGCGAACTGGAGGCAGCGGAAATTAGCGGCCGTGGCGCGGGACGCCGGAGCATTTGCCGTTGCGAGCGGTCTAGCGAGGATCGTCAAGACACGGAGTTTCCTGATCTATATAGTGAGGGGATGAAGATACATTGGGGACGGGCCTGGGCGGGGGCGTTGACCGCCGTGATCGCGCAAATCGCGGCAGCTTTTGGATGGGTCGCGATCTATAGCTACCTCATCAACCCCGGACAACTGATGGCGGAGTACGAGGCCTATGCCCAGGTGTCGGCCCCGTGGGTTTCGATTCTCGCGGGCGCGCCAATTTTCTACGCGGCGAGCCGCTGGATCGCGAGATCGCGGCCTACGGCCTTAGCCCTGTTCGCCATCTTTTTGGTGATCGACGGCGCGCTGCTGGTGGGCATGACGGAAACCTGGACCGGCGCTTCGGTTGTCCTGATTGGACTTAGTTTTGTCACCAAGCTGATCGCGTGCGCACTGGGCGGACGCCGGGTTGAGCCTTGACGCGCTGAGTTCGCAAGAGTGAGGAGGCGCGGCTCGAGTTCGCTCTCGATTGAGGCTTCTAGAATTATGAACAGTTCGTCGCTGCTTCGGCATGGGGCCTAGTAGTTGACCGAATACTCTGATTCCCAGACGGAGGCGGCATCGGGCGTTCTGCGCCGAAGTTCAGCCGTCGGCTGCGCCTGGTTTGTAGGGGGCATCCGAGATTGCCGCACGCTATCATACTGAGGCATGCCTTGGCTTCAAAGGATCGCGCCCGAACTGCCGGTTGTCCAGCTATTCAGGGCAATTGAATATTACGAGACCTACTTGGGTTTTAGGTTCAAGCGGCTGAGGGTTAGAGAAAGTCGTCGAGGCCTTCCGCCTCAGCAAGCGACTCCGGTGCCGCGGTCAAAGGATTGTGAGCGCGGTCGAACACGCAGAGATGTACTAGTGGGCCTTTGTTGGCCTAGAAGCTCAGCTTGAGGGCGAACTGGAGTTGGCGGGGGGAGTTGGCGACGTTGAGCACGCGGCCGAAATTGACGTTGGCGAAGTTGTTGACCGGGGCTCCCCAGACCGGGGTGTTGGTGGCGTTGAAGGCTTCGGCGCGGAACTCAAGGCGGGTCCGTTCCCGGATGGGGAAGACGCGAAACAAGGACAAATCGAGGTTCTTGCCGGTGTCGGCGCGCATGGCGTTGCGGCCCAGGTTTCCGTATGTGAACGCGGCGGGCGCGGCGAACGCTTGCCGGTTGAACCACTGGTCCGGCGTGGGATTCGAGAGCTTTGGATCGCCGACCAGATTCAGGCGCGCGTAGAATCCGGCGCTGTTGGAGTTGCCGGTGTTGGCGATGTCGCCGGAGACTCCGAGAGTGTATGGAACCCCGCTGCGCAGGACCATGATGGAGTTGAACTGCCAACCGCCCATTGTGTAGTCAACGACGGAGTTACCGCTGGCGAACCGCCTGCCTCGACCGAAAGGGAGTTCCCAGATGAGACTCGTGTTGAAGACGTGCGTGATATCAAAGGCGGAAACGCTTCGGTCGGCGCGGACGTTGTAGGGATCCTGATTGGCGCACCCTTCGACGCCGGCCCAGCCGGAGCAGGAGATATCGATGGACTTGCCCCAGGTGTAGGAGAGGAGGAACCCGATGCCTTTGGAGGTGCGGCGGTTCAGCGACGTTTCGAGAGCGTGATAGTTGCTGGAGCCGTCGCTGCGCTCGTAGTTGGTGGGGGTGAGGTAGCGCAGGGGGCGGCGGTCAATCTGCGGACCGGGGCCGGGGGTGCGGGCGGTGTTGGCGAAGACGTTGAGATCGAGACGGGTGCCGTGCGAACCGACGTAGTCAATGGAGAGGCCGGTATTGGCGTCGAGCTGGTGCTGGATCCCGAAGTTCCATTCGGGGGTGTAGGGCACCTTGAGAAACGGGTCCTTGTACGTTTGGACGAGCGTGAAGGGAGTGGCGGCGGGGAGGGCACCGGCACCGATGGAGCTGAGGGGGTTGTTGGAGCGAACGACGGGGAGGTTGGGATTCTGATTGGCGGTGGTGAGCAGGGTCACTTGTGGCCAGCTGGCGCCGTAGCTTTGCGCAGCTTGTACCCAAATGGCCCAGTTATCGTAGAAGATTCCGGCAGCGGAGCGAAGGACGGTGCGGTTGGAAAGCCGGTAGGCGATGCCGAGGCGGGGGCCGAGATTGAAGTCGCGATTTTGGTGAATGCGATTGTTCGGCGCGACGATGACGTTTTCGGGAAGGGCGGAGCCTGGGATGCAAGGGGCCTTGCCGGTTTCGGAGCAGAAGGGGGGTTGCTCGCGGATCCAATACTTGCCGTCGTTGAGATTCAGAGAGCCGACGAAGGCCGATTTATCGGACTTGACGCCCCACTGCGGCACCAAGGTTCGGTCGACGCGCAGGCCGTAGTTGATGGTGAGTTTGTCGGAGGCTTTCCATTTATCCCCGACATAGAAGCCGCTGACCCAGCCGCCGTTTTCGCCACCGACCTGGAGCCGTCGGGAGCCGCCGACGGGCACGCCGAGCAGGAACGAAGCGAGATCGCTGCCAGTGCGGCCGGCGTTCTGCAGGTCCGCGGTTTGGAAGGGGCTGAAGCTGAGGCTGTTGGCGAGAATGGACTGATCGATGTTGTTGGTATTGATGCTGAAGCCGGCGTTGAAGAGGTGTTTGCCGACGAGTTTCGATACGTTGACCGAGCCCGACCAGATGTCGGAGGCTCCCTGGAAGGTGGTCGTGTCGCCGGGGGTACCGAGGTAGGAGACGAGGCCGACGGAGGGGAGAAGGCAGGGGCGGTCGAGGGGGAAGCCGCAGGCGAAATCCGGGGAGAGCGCGGCGGTGACTCCGCTCGGGGCGCGGGTGACGACGTTCATGGAGTTGGAGGCGGCGGTGGTGCGGCCGAATTGCATTTGCAGGACCGTGCCGGCTCCGAAGATGTGGGTCCAGTTACCGCCGTAGTTCTTGGCGATCCAGGTATCGGTGTTGTTCGCCAGACCGATGGGGTTAGTGGAGACGCGAGGCAGGACGACGCGGCTGAAGCGGAACCAGAGGGAATCGTTCTGGCCGAGCTGCTGGTCGCCACGGAGGTTGAACAGGTTCTGGTTGGTTCTGCCGGGGGCGGTGGCGGCGAAGTTGGTGCCAGTGGTGCCGGTGGCCGTCGGGGCGGGATAGATGCCTTGGGCGAGTTGGGCCATGGTGGGATCGAGGCGGCTTTCGGGGATGATATTGCCGACGAACGGGGTGCGGAGGAACTGGTTGGGGTTGGCGGGGTCGGCGCGAGTGGAGAAGGGATCGTAGATAGCGTTGGTGGTGGAGCCGAGGCGGCCGCGCAGCTCATCGGGCGTGGGGATACGGCCTAGCGTTTGGCTGGGGGTGCTGTTGCGGAAGCCTTCGTAGCTGGCGAAGAAGAAGGTCTTGTTACGACCGTCGTAGCGGGGCAGGCGGACGGGGCCGCCGACGTTGAAGCCGAACTGATTCTGGCGGAGGGCATTGACGGTGGGGAAGAAGGGGTTGCGGGCGTCGAAGACGGAGTTGCGAACGTATTCCCAGAGCGTGCCGTGCAGCGCATTGGTGCCGGACTTGGTGACGACGTTGACGACGCCGCCGCTGACGCCGCCGTAGCGAACTTGATCGTTGTGGGAGTCGACCTTAAATTCCAGAATGTCGTCGATGATGGGCGGCACGGCGTAGTTGCTGGTGATGGAGGCCTGGTCGATGATGCCATCGACGAGAAAGAGGTTGGCGCGATTGCGGGCGCCGTGGAAGGACGGGAAGGTGAACGCCCCGACGCCGCGGAAGCCGAAGGTTTGGGCGGTGTTGATGGGACTGGCGCCGGGGGTGAGGGCGAGGAGCTGGGTGAAGTTTCGGCCGTTGAGGGGGAGGTCGTTAACTTGGCGCGAGCCCATTACAGTGCCGAGTTCGGCGGTGGAGCTTTCGATGGTGGGGGCCTCGGCGGCGACGGTGACGGTGTCGGCGGCGGAGCCGACTTGGAGGGTGAAGTTGAGGTTCGCCGATTGGCTGACGGAGAGGGAGAAGCGTTCTTGGCGGGCGGACTGGAAGCCGTCCTTGGAGACTTTGAGATCGTAGGTTCCGGGGGGAATGTTGACGAAGACGTATTCGCCGGAGTTGTTACTGGAGGTTGTTTGCTCGACGCCGGTGGCTTGGTTGCGGAGCGTGAGGGAGGCGGCGGGGATGATGGCGGCGGAAGTGTCGCGGACGATTCCTTGGATGGAAGCGGTGGAAACCTGGGCGAGGAGGCTTGAGCCGGTGAGTAGCAGGAGCGCACATACGTGTCTTACCGAAATCATGCGCATAAGTATATATGATCGGTGGCCGACGACTGGGGCGGATGACTCCTGGTATCTTCATCCTATGGATGTAGGAGCCAACGCGCCGTTTCAGAACTCGTTACTCCGCTGGCGCCCGACGATTGTGGCGATTGCGCTGGTGGCTTTGGCCTGTAAATTGGCTCTGGCGTGGTGCACGGCGGGCACCAACGACATGCGGACCTGGGAGGCCGATCTGCACGTGATTCGGACCGAAGGGGGTGCTGCGGTGTACACGGGGTTGATCCCGATCTATGAGAACGGCAAGGTGGCGCATGAGCAGCTTTTCAACCATCCTCCGATGATTATCGCTGTGCTCAGCGTGTGGGGGTGGCTGGAGGAGCGAACGGGAATCCCGTTGCGGGTTTGGCTGAGGGGTACTTCGTCGCTAGCCGATTTGGGAACGCTTGCGCTAATGTACCTGGCCGCGCGGGGCGGTATTTGGCCCATCGGCGCGCCGCTGCTCTGTGTTCTGGCGGCCAGCCCGGTGGCGATTTTCGTTTCCGGATTTCATGGCAACACGGACCCAATCATGCTCTTCTTTATCGTCGCGTCGGCCTTCGTGATGGAGAGTCGGCGGAACGTGGTGGCGTGCGGTCTGTTGCTGGGAGTGGCGATGGAGGTAAAGATTGTTCCCGTGATTCTAGTGCCCGCGATCCTCCTGATGTTGCCTACTTTTCGCCAGCGTGCGATCTGGTGCGCGAGCGCGGCGGTTCCGGCGCTGCTGCCGACGCTCCCTTATCTGCATGTGGCAGGAGGAATGATGAAGAACGTCTTTGGGTACGCGAGCAACGAAGGGGGGTGGGGGCTTTCCTATTTGCATAAAGCGTTGGACCTGGCCCATCCTTATGGCGCTCATTTCGCGTTGAAATGGGGGATGGTGGCGTGCATCGTGGCGGTGGCCGTATGGTATCGACTACGACCGGATCCGGTCCCCCTCTTTCACCGCTGGGGCACTACGCTGTTTCTCATGCTGACGTTGGCACCCGGGTTCGGCATTCAGTATCTGGCATGGCTATCGCCATGGCCCGCAGCGGTCGGGCTTCGGGCGATGGTGCTGTACCACGGGAGCGCCGGTATCTTCCTCGCCATTGTTTACACGCTATGGTCGGGAGGAATTCCATGGGACTATGCCAACTCCTATCCGACGAGTTGGTACGGATGGATGCATATTCCTCAATTGGCCGTGTGGCTGACTGTTACCGTGATTACGCTGTTGTTTCTGGCGCGGGCGCGGCGACCGTTTCGGACAGGGGCGTCATCCTTGCGATAGAGACTTTCCTTGGCGTTATCGTTTGGGCTTTTTGGAGGTTGGGAGGCTTGCTTCGTAGTATTGAATGTATTGTTGGGCGGAGACGCGTTTGATGGCTTGGCCGAGGATGTTGAGATCGAGGTCGGCGAGTTTCTTGAAGCGGATGCAGGACTTGCCTTTGTCGAGTTTCTTGCCGGATTTGGCCCATTCGGATTCAAACCAGGCGGTGTCACTTCCGTCGGCTTGGATGTAGAGGGACATGAGATAGACGGCCATATTGTTTTTCTGGGAGGCGAGGCCGGCGAAGGGGAGGGGGTCTTTGGGGTTGCAGTGGTAGCCGGCGGGGTAGACGGAGTGGGGGATGCTGTAGCCGATCATGCCGTAGGCCATTTTTTCCTGGTAGGCGGGGTCGAGGTTGGCGAGGATGACGGCGCGGACGGCGGCGATGGCTTCGCGACGGTCGGGGGGGAGTTCGGCGAGGTATTCGTCGACGGTGGCGGCGGAACTGGTCATGATTGGGAATAATATCACAGCGAACATTTTGCTTGACTTGGGGCGAAAGTTAGGCGAAACTGACGCTCTAGGAGTTCGTCACGTTATGTCACTTGCACAACAGGCTGTAGGCGAGTTGGCCGCCGCACAGGAGTATTTTAATCGCTCGACCCGGAACCTGCCGGAGTCGCTTTCTGGATTTGCGCCTGCGCCGGGGATGATGACAGCGGCGCAGATGGTGGCGCACGTGGCGCAGACGTTAGATTGGTTTGTCGAGGGGGCTTTCCGAGCGGAAGGGTTCGACATGGATTTCGAAGCCATGAGCGCGGAGACGAACGGATACGAGTCGTTGACGGCGGCGCGGGGGTGGTTTGAGAAGTCGGTGGCGGAGGCTTCGGCGACGCTGGGGAGTAAGTCAGATGCTGAGTTGATGGAGTTACTGCCGGCGGGACCGATTATGGGGGGGATGCCGCGAATGGCGATTATCGGGGCGATTACGGACCATACGGCGCATCATCGGGGGGCGTTGAGTGTTTATGCTCGGTTGAATGGGGTTGTGCCGCCGATGCCGTATATGGATATGTAGGGGTGGAACGGGCCCCGGCGTCGCAATTGGCGGCGCCTCGCAATGTCGGACGCCGTCGGGAAGAGAGTGACCATCATTGATCGCTCATTGCTCCCTTGGATTGCTGGCGCCTGAAGTTTTTGAGGTAGGCACCGATTCGGTGCCGCTGCGGAACAGTCCGTAAAAGGGGCCCTGAGCAGCCTTCACTAGTCGGCCTTAGGGAGACGCTCCGTACCAATCAGAATAAGATTCTCTGCGACGCTGGTCATGATTAGTGGCTCGACGGGCTGGTTCGTCCGGTCTTGGCTAAAGCCCGATTTCATGGTGGTAAGCGGCCTGCTCCGCCAGGGTCGCTCGTCGACCCGCGTGCGTGGGGAATTGTCCGCGGTGACCTCGTCAGCATTTCGGGCGAGGATGGCGGCTTCGGCTGGGGATACATACATTGGGGTTATGGTTGTCTCGGCCGTTAATCGATATCCCGCGCCGAAGCTTTCCACTGTCGTTCCCCCCGCGCAGAACCTGCCCTAAGCACAGTTCGGGGACCGCGAATACCATCGCGGCGAACGGACAGAGTAAGAACTAGCGATGCGGCGGCATTGGGTCCGCGTTCAGCCGGTCTTTTGATTGGTTCGCGTTGGGTTGAGAGTCTTCGCGCTTGACAGCCCAGTGCCCATCCTTCGGAATCACATGCACGGTGATCAACATGGCTTGTACTTTTATCGTAGAGCCGCCGAAGAAGACGGCGAAGGTCGCTCCGCCGATGTTTTAAACGAGCTGGTAAGAAGAGTACGGGAGGCCGATGCGAAGATGAGTAATTCCTGCGAGAATTAAGGGATGACGATCCAAATCCCTCATGAGCTCGCCCTCGGTTTGGAAAAGATTGCCGCTGCTCAATCGAAAAGCATTGAGCAGGTGGCGATAGAACGATTGCAATCGCTATCGGAGTGGACGCCGTCGCCTCAAGTTTTATTAGCCACGCTGCGCGCGTTGCCGCACCCGAGTCGATTGGCGGTGGATGAAATGGAAGCGGCAATTGTGGCGGCTCGGCTGCCATTCAGAGAAAAAGGCTTCTTCGGACCACTTCCTATTGATTGATCTATTTACTTGATACGAATGCGGTCAGCGACATCATGAGGGCTGATCAACGCATTGAAAGCTGGATGATGGGGCTTCCCGAATGGGACCGAGTGGTTACATGCCCGATAGTTCGGGGGGAGATTTTATTTGGGATCGCTCGCCTACCGACAGGCCGTCGGCGAGCGAGGTTGGAGGAATTGGGAGAACGGTTTCTGTCCGCCTTTTTGTGTGTGCCGATACCGAAAGAGGCAGGCGATTTATACGCGAGGATCAAGATTGATCGCCAGAGCAAGGGATTGTCCCTTGACGAAAACGATCTCTGGATCGCCGCGACGGCGGTGGCACTAGGGGCTGCGCTGGTGAGCCGAGATCGAGACTTTGCGGGGATTGAGGGCCTTTGGGTGGTTCGGCCCGAGTAGGCGAGGCGGTCGAATGTAGGGCTCGGAGATAGCGAGGCGGGTGATGGGCCCTTCGCCGTTGAGGCGGCGTAAGCGAAGAGTGGGCTGGCTTAGCCAAGAGCAAGACCGCGGCGGCTGGTGCGGTTGGCAGCAATCATTGGAGTCGCGTTTCTTTGCAGGGCGGGGTCGGCTAAGATAGTCACGATTCGGGACTGGAACCGGGCTCAATCGGAGCGGGTCGAGCGGTTGCTCGCGGGGATTCGCCATGCTCGAAGTAACGAGTCCGATGCCATTGCAGTAATCAATACGATCGGCCCTTTGCTGTTCTTGTTTTCTCTTCGGCACACTCCCGAAGCGAGCTTTGAGGGAAAGTTATTGCTAGCTCCCGCCGTTTCTGATCGGCTGGGTACAGAGGTGCCGGGCTGGTTGCGGACGAGTAATGCCGATTTGGACTGGCGATCTCGTGGTGGTGCCGTCCTACTGTATGACGTTGGGCCTGACGGCACAGTGAAGCAGGTGTCGCGATGGACCGCTCAACTCCCGACGTTTGGGCCAACGAAACTTCGCGCGCTGGCTCCCGATCATGATCGCTTCTTTGGGAAGGGGTGGTTTGATCGAGAGGAGGGCGGTCGGTGGATGGGACGGTCGGCGGTGGCGACGTTGGGAGGTCCGCAGGGGAAGGGGTTTCAGGTTTCGATCCACGGTTGGCTACCGTCGCTAATTCTTGAACGGGGACCGCTTGCTCTCCGAATCTCGGTTGACGGGAAGCTCGTTTGCCGAAAGCAGCTCACAACCGCCGAGGTGACCCTGGCTTGCCCGGCTTTTCTGGCGATACCGAGCGCGAAACAGGTCACGGTTGGTCTCGATTTTGACCGAGAGATCCTGTCTCCACCGGATGTTCGGGGACTCTCGTTTCTCCTAGACTTCATCGAGTTGAGGGACCCTTAGATCGCGGATGCGGGCCATGATTAGGTCGGCGGCGTTGGGGGCGTTGATTATTTCGGCGGGGGCGATCGGGGGGCCGAAGCGGACGATTAGGCGGTCGGTTTCGTGCATTCCGCAGGGGACTACGGGGAGGCCGAGCTTGGCTAGGGTCAGGAAGAGGCGGTCGACTCCGGGAAGGGGCGGGGCCATTTTTGTGGCCGTGCCGGCTACTCCTTCGGGGAAGATTCCTATGGGTCGGTCGAGGGACTTCGCGTCCTTGAGGAGAGTTCGGTAGCTGCGGGCGGTGAGGGCGGGGTTCGAGCCGGCGAAGGAGACGGGGTAGCAGTGCAGAGCGTGGGCGACGCGGGGGAGGAGCCAGTCGCCGGGGGAGGGGAGCTTCCAGGGGCCGAGTTTGACGGGGGGCCAGTTGGCCGTAACGACCCAGCGGATGGGGGGGTCGGGGAGATTGTAGTGGCGCTGGAGAGCAACCGTGATCACGCTGCAGGGGTGGAGGATCCAAAGGCCGGGGCGTTGGTAGTGGTTGGGAGCGAGAATGAATGCGGGGCTGGGGGGGAGGTTTTCGAGGCCTTCGATTTGGGGGTCGGGCTTGAGGCAGGGGAGGGATTGCTCGGTGAAGGTTTTGACGGAATAGCGGGTTTTTTGCCAGATATGCGGGGTTAAAGCGAAGACTTGCCGCCAAGGGGTGGGATATTGCTTCACACTTCCCTGCCCTTCCAGATGGCCTTGCGGCCGGTGAGGGTGGTGATCATGCCGTTGATGGCGATGGCTTGGAAGCCGTAGATGGCGAGGGGGGCGAGGAGCGTGGCGGCGCTTCGGTACCAGGGGAAGAGGATCAACGAGGGAATGATGGCGAAGAGGGCGGCTTGGCGGTAGAGATGGTCGTTGATGAGCCAGAGGATGACGGGGAGCCAGCTTGCTAACAGAGTCGAGGCCATGACGACTTGGAGGCCGGTGAAGGGGTTGATTTGGAGGAAGCGGAAACTGTTCTTTTGGAAGCCTCGCCAGATGGCTTGGAAGCCGTCGTACATGCGAACGTTGCCCATGTGTTCGGCGCGGGTGACGCGGGCGTGGATGCCCTTTTCGGCGGCTAGTTTGGCTAGGGCTACGTCTTCGATGACGGATTGGGCGACGGCGGCGTGGCCGCCTAGGCGGTGATAGGCTTCGCGTTTTACGAGAAGGCATTGGCCGTTGGCTAGCCACTGGGTGGGACGGCGGTGGTTGACGGCGCTGGCGTTCACGCCGGTGAAATAGAGGGCGAACGCGTAGGGGAGGAGGACTTTTTCGGCGAGTGTTTCGCAGTGTTGATGGAGGAAGACGCTGACCATTTGGAGTTCGTGGTCTTCGGCGTATTCGATGAGGCAGGGGGCGAATACGCGGGCGTACCAGGTGTCGGCGTCGATGAAGAGGAGCCAGTCGGTAGCCGCTTCGTTGGCACCGGCCATGCAGGCGTTGGGTTTGCCTAAGTGACCGGCGGGCAGGGGCGGGGCGGAGAGGACACGGGCACCGGCTTCGGCGGCGATTTTGGCGGTATCGTCCGTCGAGGCGTCGTCGACGACGATGACGGATTCGGGAGGGAAGCCGGAGATGGCGCGGGCGAGGTTGGCCGCTTCGTTGCGGGCGGGGATGATGACGGTGACGGAGGGGAAATCGAGGCCGATGACGTAGGGAATCTTCGGCAGGCGGGTGTAGTTGTACCAGGCTTTGCGGAGGAAGAGGACGATGCCGATGGCGGTTACGATGGCCGCGTAGAAAGAGGTCATACGGTGATTTTGCGCACGGTGGGTCCGGCGACGCCACTGGGGAATAGTTTGGTTTCTTCGGTGGCTTGCCAGGCGCCGGTGGAATCCTGGGCGCGGGCTTCGGCTTGGGTGGCGTTGGGGTCGGCAACGGCGATTTGCCAGCGGGTCCAGGTGTAGGGGGAGAGGGGATTTTCGAGGGTCGCGTTTTTCCACTCGCCGAGGGGGCCATCCTTCGAGAGGAGGCGGACTTGAACGGCTTGGATGCCTCGGCTGCCGGCGAAGGAGACGCCGACGATTTCGGTGGGGGTGGCCTTATCGATGTAGGAGGCGATGTTGGTTTTGGCTTCTTTGGTGTAGCCCATCTTGGGCCAGGTGCCGTAGTACGGTTGGGAGAGGAAGGCGATTTCGCCGATCCACTTTACGTTTTTGAAGCCGTAGTAACGGGGGCAGAGCATGCGGATGGGGAAGCCGTGGGCGCGCGTTAGCGATTGGCCGTTCATGCCGAGGGCGAGGAAGACTTCGTCGGAGAGGGCGTAGTCGAGGGGGAGGGAGTCTCCGTGGCCGTCGGTGCCGATGAAGGCGACTTCCTTGATGGTGGGTGGGAGGGTGGAGCCGTCGAGGATTTGGCGTAGCGGGAAGCCGGACCATTCGGCGGTTCCCATGAGGTCGGAATTGATGGTGTTGGAGATGCAGCGGAGGGTGACGTAGCGCTGTTGGCGTTTGGCTTGGAG
>JANODS010001619.1:0-2005 GCA_031412835.1 Acidobacteriota bacterium
TTTTCGACGGCGGTGGCAGTGAGGCGGGCGGCTTCGTGTTCGTCGACGCGGCGCTTCCAACGGAGCTGGCCGGACTTTGCATCGAGGGCGTAGAACCAGCCGCTTTGGTCGCCGAAGAGAAGAGTTTGGCCGACGGCGAGGGGGGCGGCGCGGACGGGACCGTTGGCGGCGAAGGTCCAATGGAGGCAGCCGGTTTCGCCGTCGAGGGCGTAGACGACGCCGGCGGCGCTGCCGAGGTAGAGGCGGCCGTCGAGGAGGGTGGGGGCGCCGAAGGCGGTGACATCGCCGTCGAAGCCGAAGGCCCATTTTAGCTTGAGGTTGCGGGCTTGGGTGATGGCAAGGCCGGCGGTTTGATAGCGGGCGTTAGTGGCAGTGGGGCTCCAGCCGTTCCAGGTGCCTTTGAGCTTGGCGGGGGCGGCGGGTGAGGAGCACTGGGCGCTGGGCAGGGGCGGGGCATCGCCGCCGGGTCGGCCGAGATAGTCGGCTACGGCTTCCTTCTCTTGAGTGGTTTGGGTGCGGGCGATATTGGCCATGACGCCGAAGTAGAGGGAGCGGAGGATTTGGGGGCGGGAGAGCTTTTGGAGGGCGGCCCGAGGCGGGACGTGGGGATGGAGCGGGTCGTGGCAGGAGGCGCAGCGGGATTGGTAAATGGTGGGGCCGGAAGCGGGGGCGGCGATCAGGGAAATGGCGGCGCAGAGGAGGCTGGCGAGAGGCAGCTTGAACATCGTGTTAGGAGGAGTTTACTCCATTTTACGGTGCTGTGTTATTCTTTCGGCTCATGCAAAGCGAAGCGGAATTTCTGGCCGAGATCAATCAGGACTTGCCTTCGGGCGTCGACTGGAAAGAGGGTGCGCGCGAGTATCTGGCGGAGACGTTTCGGCGGAAGCCGCCGGCGGAGGTGGAGCGGTACCTTTACTCAGGTCCGATTGCGCTGCACGCGGGATTCCATGTGGAGGATTCGCTGTTAGTGTTTGCGGATCTGATGGGGAATCTGCTGAACCTGGTAAACGTCCTGAAGCTCCCGCCTGGGAGCCGCATTCTGGATGTGGCTTGCGGGGCGGGTTGGGTGTCGCACTACTTGACGAAGCTGGGTTTTGAGACGACGGGGATCGACATTTGTGCGGATTTGCTGGACTACGCGCGGCGGCGGATGAAAGCGGACCCGTGGGTGTGGCTAGAGCCGGAGAAGATCGACGGCATGTTCCGGCTGGTGGATATCGAACTGGAACCGGTGCCGATGGAGGGGTATTTTGACGTTGCGATTTTGGAATCTTGCTTTCACCACTTCCATAATCCGATCGCGGCGATGCGCCACATCGCGGCGAGTTTGAAGCCAGATGGGGTCGTGTTTCTCATTGAGGGATTGAATCGGAAGGGGCCGATCAAGCCGGAGTATGCGCAGACGATGGCGGAGTATCGGACGATTGAGCGGCCGTATCCGCGAGAGCAGCTAAACCGGATTCTGGATATGGCGGGGCTGCCTTTTCGGGAGTATTGCTGCCCGGTGAACTCGTGGTATTCGCCGTCGGGGCCGCAGACGCGGGCGCTGCCGCAATACGTGGCGCTGTATGCCGACGTATCGAACCGGGCGATTTGCGCTAAGTCAGAGGCGGCTCTGCAACGGGTGTTTCCGTGGTGGACGGCGGAGCGGGGGGAGGTGCAGTATCTGGATGGGTTCACCGATGGGGAAGGCGGGCGGATGTGGTCTGGGCCGCAGAGTCTGCTCTCGTTTGCGCGGGATTGTGAGGTGGTGACGATCGAAGTGGGGAGCCCGTTGCCGGCGATGGAAGGGGAGGCGCAGGAGGTGGGCATTTATGCCGACGGGCGGCCGGCGGTGCGTCTGCTGCTGACGCCGGAAGAGTCGACGCGGCGGATCGAGCTTCGGGATGTGCGCCAAGGGGAGCAGTGGCATCTATGCTCCAGCCGCCTGTTTTGTCCGGCTTGGAGCGGGGAGACGGATCGGCGATTGCTCTCGTTCTGGATTGCGATTTAGGCTTCGAGCAGG
>JANODS010001620.1:0-1805 GCA_031412835.1 Acidobacteriota bacterium
CACGTGAAGGGTGCTTTCACCGACGCCAAAGTCGAGCGCGTCGGCCGGTTCGAGTTGGCCGATACGGGCACCTTGTTCTTGGACGAAATCGCCAACGTGCCTTACAACTTGCAAGCGAAATTGCTGCGCGTGCTGGAGATCGGTGAGATGGAGCGGGTAGGTTCATCGAAGACCAAGCGCGTCGATGCGCGAGTGATCTCGGCGACCAACGCGAACCTGGAAGAAGAGGTGGCCCAGAACCGTTTCCGCCAGGATCTGCTCTTTCGCTTGAACACGATTGAGATTCACTTGCCGCCCCTGCGAGAGCGCAAAGAGGATATTCCGCATCTGGCGGCCTACTTCCTCGCGACCCATTCGCGGCGCTACCGCAAACACCTAGCCGGGTTCGAGCCGGCCGCCGCCAAGCTGATGCTGGAGAACGCATGGCAAGGCAACGTCCGTGAGTTGAATCACGTCATCGAACGAGCCGTGCTGATGGCGCAGGATCACCTCATTCGCGTCGGTGACCTGGCCGTGCGGGCCGCCCGCGAAGGGACCGGGCGGCTGGAGGAGATGAGCCTGGAAGACGTCGAAGGGTTCTTGATCAAGAAGGCGCTGGCCAGACACGAGGGCAACGTCAGCCACGCCGCGCGGGCCCTGGGCCTGAGCCGAAGCGCTCTCTACCGGCGCTTGGAACGCTATGGCCTTTAAGCTTTCGCACGAAGGCTCGGTGCAAGCTTTGGCCCTCGCGGCTGGGCTCCCGGCGTTAGTGTTCGCTGGTTGGGTGATCGGAACGAGCGACTACTCTTCGAAGGTGATGTGGACGTTGGGGCTGGTGATCGGCGGGGCCTGGCTGGGATTTGGCTTCGCTGTCCGAGAACGGATCGCCTCGCCACTGCGGACCGTTTCGAATCTCCTCGAAGCGATCCGGGAAGGGGACTACTCGATCCGAGCGACCGGTGCCGCCGGGACGGACTCCCTCGCGGAAGTGATGCAACAGGTAAACGCCATGGGGGCGACGATGCGGTCGCAACGCTTGGGTGCGCTGGAGGCGACCACGCTGCTGCGCAAGGTGATGGAGGAGATCGACGTGTCGATCTTCGCCTTCGATGAAAAGCAGAAGTTGCGCCTCGTCAACCGCGCCGGCGAACGGCTTCTCGGCAAGCCGTCCGAGCGGATGCTGGAACTCGAAGCCGCCGAGTTGGGCCTCGCCGAGTACCTCGACGATGAGACCGTCAAGACCGTCCAGCGCGTCTTTCCCGGTGGCTCCGGCCGGTGGGGCATCAGCCGCAGTTCGTTTCGCGAAGGCGGGCTGCCGCACCGTTTGCTGGTGTTTACGGATCTGACGCGACCGCTGCGCGAAGAAGAGTTACAGGCTTGGCAACGCCTCGTGCGAGTCTTGGGCCACGAGCTCAACAACTCCCTGGCCCCCATCAAGTCGATCGCCGGCTCGCTCGAAACCATCGTCAAGCGGGATCCACTGCCCGAAGACTGGCGCGAAGATATGCGGAGCGGACTGAGCGTGATTGCGGCGCGTAGCGAGTCGCTGGCGCGATTCATGGGGGCATACGCCAAATTCGCTCGGCTGCCGCAGCCGGCCTTGGCACCGGTGCGGCTATCGGAACTCGTGCAACGCGTCGTGCGCATGGAGGTCCGCATGCCGGTCGTAGTCGTCGGTGGGCCGGAGGTCACCGTCCAAGCAGACGCCGACCAGTTGGAGCGGTTGTTGATCATCGTCGTGAATATCGGCGGGGAGGCGGCCGGGGTGGGCGGCGGCGGTGTGTGGCGGGGGGGGGGGGGGGCTCGGGGGCGCGTGGGGGTGGGGG
>JANODS010001621.1:0-7397 GCA_031412835.1 Acidobacteriota bacterium
GTGGGTGGCTTCGCGGTTGTTGATACGGCCGAGGGAATACTGCATGGCCCAGCGGGAAGAAGGGGTGACGGTGAGGCGGGAGGCGAAGGAGTTGATTTTGCCGAGCTCGATGCCCCAGCGTTTTTCGTCGGGTTCGCGGCCGTGGAAGCCGCTGGCTTCGAGGGTGACCCAGCGGTGGGTGAGGCCGGCGGTGACGACGCTGGCGGCGATGTGGGTGGAATCCTGATAGTGGTGGGCGACGACCGCGATCGGGTTTTCCGAAGTGGAGACGCGATGGGGGTAGGCGGTCGGACCGATCGCCGGATCGCCGCGCAAGCCGGCGTAGAGGTTCAGCGTCAAGTTTTCGCGCAGTTTGTACTGGTAGGACCCACCTAGTTCTTTTACGAAATCATGCGGGTGCTGTCCGTTGAGGATCGGGATGTTTTTCCAGGTCTCCCCGCTCTGGAGCAGCAGGGGATAGCGACCGTTCGTTACCGTGAGGGGTTCGATCGAGAACATGGAGCGGAAGGTAAAGATGCCGCCAGCGAGGCGTCGGCTGGCCATGGGCATAACCCAGCCGGCTCCGAAGGTCTTGTCGCGGCCGCGAGGGCCGCCTTGGTTGGTATAGACGCCCCAGAGCGTTCCGTGGAACATGAGGTTCCAGTCGCCGAGACGCCGGTGGAGCATGTTCATGGGCCGGACGGCGGGGGATTGGCTCGTGCCACTGACGTAGGCACCGCCGTACGGTGTCTGGCTGGAAGTCATGCCGGCGGACATGTCCGTGTCCATGGTCGAGAGCGTGATGTCGCTTAAGGGGATGCCGGCGAAGATCCCGTCGCCGGCTTTCCATCCGTCGTAGCAATCGCCGCAGACGCCTTTCGGTTCCGCGGGCTTCTTCCCGTTTTTGGGCGGGGCGGTCGCCGCGGCCAGATCGCTGCCGCACGGGCATTCGGCCTCTTGCGCACATTGACCGCAGCCACCTTTCACGCAACAGAGAAAACGCTTTTCACCGACGAGTGTCTTTTTGGCGCGGAGCAGGGCTTCCAACCCTTCGCGGAGTTCAGCCGGAAGCTCGCCGGGCCCTGGCAACTGTTGCTTTTCGGCGGGGTGCAGGAGTACGCGATCCGCTTTGACGCCGGTGAGGGATCCACGCCCGCTCTTCCATCCGGCGAGGCATTCGCCGCAGGCGCCCAGGCCTCGCATGACGTTGCTGGCACAGGCGCAGGAGCCGTGCTTTCGCATGCATAAGTCACAACTGGGTTTGACGCAACACGCGTAGCGGCCTTTCGCCTGGAGCTGTTTTTTTGCGGACGCCAACTTGGACGTGGCCACCCGCAGGTCGCCTTCCGCTTTGGTGGGCTTGGTGTTCTTCCGCCCGCCCTCATGACCGAAGAGTAGGCAAGCGGTTCCCAGTAGTGCAGTCGCCACGCGCATGTCTAGGGCTCCTCGGCTATCACAGTAAACGGCCCGGTCTCGACTACCCCGGCGCGCTGCAACTGCACCCAGGCGCGGTACCGACCCGGCTTCGGGAAGCGGGCCAGGAAGGCGAGGTTTCCTTCTTTGCCTGCCAAGGGGTCCAATTCATCCGGATGGGAGTGGACGAAGGTCTGGCCGTCTTCGTGAACCAAAATCAGGTGGCCAAGGGCACCGAGATAGGGTTCGAGATCATTGACGAGGGCGTTGGTTCGCGCGTCGCGAATCAGGCAGGCGAGGCGCAGAGTTTTTCCGGGAACGAAGCGAGTTTGGGCGAAGGTTACGCGGACTGATCCGGAGGTTGTTTCCCCGGTCAATTGCTCGGCTCCGATCATAAATCGCGAATTGCTTTTCCCTCCGACGCGTATCCGGAAGGGCATGACTTGGCCTCCCGCACCTTTCGGCGCGGCGTCGGCGAACAGGGTGTATTCGCCGGCTTCGGGAAACGAGTAGCGCAACCGAAAGCTTCCATCGGCTTCGAGGGACGGATGCTCATGAGCGAAAACGCCGAGGTCCTGCCGAACGACGATGAGGTGCATGAGGCGTTCGTGTTGGGTATCGAACTCGGTTACCCGCGCCTTTCCATTGATCCGCGAAAAGATTTCGATATGGAGATCAACCGGTTCGCCGGACTTAGGGCTTTTCGGCGTCGGACGGATCTCCGCATAGTAAGGCCGCGGTTTCGCTTTTCGGTCTTTCGACGCGACGGCGTCACCGACCTGCAAGGGAAACTGTACTTCGAACTCCTGATCTCCGGGTGGGGTGACGAAGAGGCGGAGGCGATACTCTCCGCCGTGGGGGAAGACCGGGTGGACGCCGTACTCGCCCGGAACGCCTTCCGGGTGGACGTTTTCAAGGAGCTTGGCCATGCCGGGCATCGCGGGCATTTCGATGATGCTGCGGGCTTGGGCGCGGATGATGGGGGAAGCGCCCATGAGAGGGTCGACGCGGGAGGAATCGACGACGCGGTACTCGATCTGCATCTCTTCCTGGGCGGTGAGGCCTTCGACGGGCAGCCGTAGGCTGACTTGATACTTCCCGGCGCGCATGGACGGCAAATCGGGCTGTGCCCAGAGCGCGTTGGCGAGAACCGCGAGCAATAACGCGCGCACTACTTCACCGCCACGAGCGCCGGGTTACTCCGCTGCCGGTTGACGCCGATGACGAGTTCGAGAGCGTTGCCAATCGGTGCATCGCCAGGAATCTGAATATTCGCTTGGGCCAAACCGACGAAGCCGGGTGTCAGTCCCAGGAATAAGATGGGGGCATCGCGTCCGCCGATGGTGGCGGACGATTCGAGGGCGGCGCGGAGTAGTCTGTCCGAGGGCGCCGCGACGCCGGCTGCCAGTTCGCCGTCCAGAGTGCCGATACCGGTTATGTAGACGGTCAGCACTCGTCCGCGACTCTCGGCGTTTTCAGCCGTGTTTAGAGTGAAATCCTGATTGATGGCGACCGCTCTGGTTCCGCCGGCGATCTGGAAGATGCCGGGCGCGGCCGCGGCGATGTTGATGGTTTCTTCGGCGCTTGCGCCTTCGGAACTCGTCACGGAGATTTTCGCTTCGCCTTCCCGCACGTCGTAAGGCAGTTGTGCGTTGATTTGATTCGGTGAGACGAAGACTAGAGGCATGCGGCGGCCATTGATGGAAACCGAGGTACCCCCCATCTGGGTAGGCAAGGGGAGTTGACTCGCCTGCATTAGGCCCGACGAGAAACTGATGCCGAAAACGGAGATTAGCGTACCGGGCGCGATGGGCACGGGGGCGGGAAGGAAGCTTGCGGCGTTGACGACTCCGCCCGGGGAGATTGCGGGGCGGACGGCGAAGCTGACCTTGCGGATCAGGTAGTTTTGCCAGTCCGCGATGATGAGGTCACCGTTGTTGTCGATGGCAACTGAAGAGGGGAAATTGAGGGGGCTTTGGAGGGCGGGGATGCCTTCGGCACCGCGTCCGATTTGTCCGTTTCCGGCGACGGTCGAGATGGTTCCGTCGACCGCAACCCGCCGAATGCGATGGTTGCCCATGTCGGCGATGAATAGGTTGCCCGCGGCGTCGACGGCGACGCTGGCCGGTTGGTTCAACTGGGCGGCGGTGGCTCGCGCGCCATCGCCGCTAAACCCAGGGATGCCAGTCCCCGCGACGGTGGAGACCGCCCCGGTGGGGGTGATGCGCCGGACCCGATGATTCCCGAGTTCCACCACCAGCAGATTGCCGCCACGGTCAAACGCGATGTGGGTGGGGTTAGAGAGGGCGCTGCGCGTTGCCTCCGGCCCGTCGGCACCGGCACCCGGTAACCCGGTTCCGGCGATCAGTTGCAGACGACCGTCGGCGTTGACGCGGGCGATTCGATTGGAATGCAGCTCGGCGAAATGGATGCGGCCTTCGCCATCCACCGCGACTGAGCTTGGCCAATCCATGGGCGTCAGGTTGGCGGGAATATTGGGTGCAAAGAAGGAGTGTAGATTGCTGCCCACTACCGTCGAGATGACTCCGGAGGGCGATACTAGCCGAATTCGATTATTCTTTTGGTCGCAGATCAGCAGCGTGCCATTGGCAAGAGCGAGGGCGTGCGAGGGCCCGTACAGTTTGGCTGAGGCGGCGGGTCCGCCGTCGCCCGCCTCGACGCCGCCGCCCAGCGGGGAACAGCGATCCCGGTCGACGGAGGGCCGTTGTCCGCTTCCTGCGACGGAGGTGATTACCCCATCGGGGGAAATGCGTCGGATCCGGTGGTTATTGGTGTCGGCGATATAGATATTCCCGGCGCGGTCAACCGAGATGTGATTCATCTCCTCAAACCGGGCGGGATCGCACTCATTTTGGATGTTCGCAAGTGTGAAAGCGGCCTGGGTGGCCGGCCCTCCATCCCCTGTCGTACCGCGAGCGGTGCCCGCGATGGTTGTGATGATACCCGTCTGAGAGAAGAGGAGAGCGCTAGGGCAAAGCAGCGCGAGATTGACTAGGAGACGCATTGAAAAATATGGCATTTCTCACCCGAAACGGCGTAAGCAGCCGTCGTCTCCTATTTTGGCATAGCCGCCAGAATTTTCGGTTGGTAGATGTGAATTTTCAGGCAGTGACAGTAGAATCAGCGGAAACGCGCGCGGAACAAAGAGAAGTTGAGATCGCTTGGAACCGTGCCTGACGTGAGATAGACTAAGTGTCATCTGCGTAGTCTCACATCGGTAATCAATATGCATCGGCTTTGGATTGGTTTTTTGTTTTCATTCGCACTCGGTGCGCACTGTCCTCAGTTCCCGTCACTGCCGGAGTGCCCGGCTCCGCCGCCTGTCGTCGCCCCGCCGCCGACTCCTCCGCCAGGCCCGACTCCTCCGCCAGGCCCGACGCCAACCCCGCCGGAACCGCCAGGTCCGGTGACCACCTCGTTGTTGCTGGTCGTGACGGAGGTGTTTTTGGAGGCGGTAACGGGCAGCGACGTGGTTACGAGCAGCCCGTTCCCCATAATTTTCCTAGGTGAAGGGCTGTATTGGAAGACCGACGTCAAGACGGCGGATGGGGGCTCGTGGCTCTCGACCGTTCCCAGTCAAGGCTTGGACGATGTTGATCTTCGGGTACGGGCTAATATTGCCAACTTGAAACCGGGTTCCTACACGGCGACAGTGAACGTTGTCTCGCCCGGGGCGATCAACACCCCCGGCACGTTTCGAGTCACTCTCCGCGTTCGTGATCCCATTCCGGCTACCATGCGCGCGAGCGTGGCCAATCTCGCGTTTACCGCTCGCGAGGGGGATTCCGGCAATCCGGCGAGCCAGAAGATTGCGCTGCGGATGGAGGGTGAATCCAAACCAGATTGGACCGCTTCCGCTACTTCGCTCAATGGCGGCACCTGGCTAACCGTCTCTCCCGCCAGTGGCAAGGGTGACGGCGAATTGAGTGTGACCGCGCGGCTGAGCGATTTGCCTTCAGGCGTCTACGTGGGCCGAATCAACCTCGAATCGCCGAGTTCCTCGAATCGATCGTTGCAGGTTCCTGTCTCTTTCACGATCAGCCGCCAGCGGAGCTCTCTCAGTGCAAGTGGAGTGGTCAACGCTGCGACGCTTCAACCTGGGGCGATCGCGCCGGGGCAATTGATCACGATCGGTGGAGAACGTCTCGGGCCTCGGCTCGGCGTCGCCGCGAAGCCGAATGAAGCTACTAATCGGTTGGCGACTTCGCTGGCTGGCACGCGAGTTCTTTTCGATGGGATTCCAGGAGCGGTTTTGTTCTCTTCGGTCAATCAGGTGAACGTGCAGGCTCCCTTTGAAATCGCAGGTAAGACTTCGGTGAAGGTGGTTGTTGAGGCTGCCGGCTTCGATCCCTCGACTCCCGTCGAAGTTTCAGTGGCCCAAGTGTCGCCCGGCCTTTTCTCTATCGATGGTGTCCGCGCCGCGGCGCTCAACCAGGATTCGACGCTCAACGCGGTGACCTCCCCGGTTGCTGTTGGCGAAATCATTCAGCTGTTTTTTACCGGTCAGGGCCTTACCACGCCGCGGGTAGAGACGGGAGAGCTAGCACCCTCCGTGGCGCCGTTTGCCCAGCCTGATAACGAGATCGCCATTTTCATCGGCGGGGTTCGGTCTGAGGTCCTCTTTGCGGGGCTGCTGCCGGGCTCGGTGGGACTGTTGCAAGTGAATGCTCGGATTCCGGCCACGGTTGCCCCTTCCCCCAATGTTGCCGTGGGAGCCCGTTTCTCTACTGTTTCGATGATGGATATCCGACAGATTGCCGTTAAAGCGGCAACGCCGGCCGCTCCCGTGGAGTAGGGATCACTCGCGGTGGCAAGACGTTCATGGTGACCGCGTTAAGGACTCTGGCGGCGCTAACGTTGCTCGGCGCGGTGCTGCGGGCGATTCAACTGAACTCCGATTTGTGGCTGGATGAGGTGGTGTCGCTGGTCAACTATTTCCGGCTGCCGCTGTGGGAAACGGTGTTTGCGTATGAATCGCCGAATCAGCATGTGCTCTACTCGGCGCTGGCGTCGTTGAGCCTTTCGTGGTTCGGCGAATCGGCGTGGGCGGCGCGGTTGCCGGCCGCGATTCTGGGGGCGGCATCGGTGCCGGCGATTTACTGGCTGGCGCGGAAGTTGACGTCAGCGCGAGGGGCTCTGTTGGCGGCGGCGTTACTGGCGTTGTCTTATCACCACATCTGGTTTTCCCAAAGCGCCCGCGGGTATAGCGGCATGGTGTTTTGTACGATTGTGGGTACCGCGCTGTTGCTGGAGGCGATGGAGACTGGCGGCATGCGGTGGTGGTTGTATGCGCTTGTCATGGCGATGGGAATCGGCTTTCTGCAGAACACGGTCTTCGTTTTGGGCGGCCATTTCGCGGCGATGGTTTTGGTCAGACGGCGCACGAGTTGGGCGCAGGTTGGGGCGACGTTGTGCGCGCTGGGTTTGGGCGTTCTGATCCACGGCGGTGTTTTGCCGAAGATGATCGAGTTTTGGGCCACCGAGGAGCGAACGGGCTGGGGAAGCGGCATCGGCAGTCTGGAGGGGCTGGTTGGACTCGTTGGGCGCGGACTGCAAGCCGGGTTCTTGCTGCCCGGGGCGATCCTGTTGGTTGCAATTGCGGGATGGGCGGGGTGGAATCTGTGGCGGACCGATCGGCTGATTGCGGTGCTGTTTTTGATGCCGTCGCTGTTAGGGTTTACGGCGGTTTTGGTGCTGCATTACGGCGCTTATCCGCGAGCGTTCCTGCATGTGTTGCCCTTCGTGTTCGTGGCCATTGCCCATCTGGTCGAGTCTGGAACCGGACGAGTTCGGATTTGGTTCGTGGGGATTCTGCTGGTCTGCTCGGCGTTGTCGCTGGGTCTGCTATACCGGTTTCCGAAGCAGGACTACTCCGGGGCGTTGGCCGCCGTCCGGCAGGCGGCTTTGCCGAGTGAGAAGATCGCGGGCGCGGGGATGGCGGGGGGAGTTTATGAAATGTTCTATGCCCCTGATCTGGAGGCGAT